>NZ_RSCK01000130.1:0-13085 GCF_003991895.1 Chroococcidiopsis cubana SAG 39.79 | reverse complement strand
AATCAAGGCACGAATTACACGAACAATTACAAACTGCTTAAATCACAAGTATTTCAGCTTTTCTTAGTGCCATTCGATTAAGCCCTGAAGAAATTGCTCAATGCTTGAACTCAGAAGGCTATCATCCTCCAAAACGCCGTGCCACCTTTAATCGTCAGGGTGTTTGCGAACTAAAACGACGTTTGGGTTTATCTCAGGAGCATTCTTGTTCTATTCACCGAGATGACCTTGGGGAAGCAGAATGGTGGTTACCAGATTTGGCTGGCACGATTGGAATGCCCAATATTACGCTTTACAACTGGGTCAAACGTGGTTGGGTCAAGGCAAGACAGCAGGAGCAACCACCTCGAAACTGGATTATTTGGGCTGATGCTGCTGAACTTGAGCGTCTGCGCCAACGTCGCCTGCTACCCCTTGGTCATGCTACTCGTCAAAAATGGCTTAATCAAATGCCTGCTATGTCTACCCACCTCAATTCAGCCACAACTTTATAAATACACTAAATCTCCAGGGCTACAACTTATGCCACATCAAAATTCCAATCCAGATATTTATGGTGGTATTGTGGTTGGTTCATCGAAACTTTATTTGGCACATTCAAAACGCGGGGCTTTTGTCTAGAATCAACCCATTTCACTGATTCAGAACGCTTGAGCAAACTCCTAGCTCTATTGACACTAGCGTTATGCTGGGCATTCCTTACAGGGCAGTGGTTGCACCAAATCAAACCGCTCAAAATCAAAAAGCACGGACGTAAAGCTAAGAGTCTGTTTCGCTACGGCTTCGACCACTTGCGGGCAATTGTCCTAAACTTGGAGCAAAAAAACGCTGAATTTCTCAATGTTTTACAATTTTTGTCCTGTACTTAGGAGCGACGGATGCGGCGATTCAAATCCCCAGGGCAAGCACAACGATTTCTATGTGCATTTGGACCGATTCGAGACCACTTTCATCCGAAACAACATCACCTCACCGCACAACGCTATCGCCAACAACTGCGCCAACGATTTTGTTGATTAGCGAGAAGTTGCTGGGCTAAAACCTGCTGCATAATCTCATGGATCGCTACTTTCTACGGGCAAAAGTGCTTAATTTTGCACCTGTTTCCTTAAGTTGACAATACCTGCCACAGTGCTTCGGACGACGGTTCCATCCGATGCAGCAATCGGGTGATAGCATCATGAGCAGGCAAATTAGCTGAGTCCGGTTGAACGCGCTCTGCTTCCGTGCAACTATACGCTTTCTGCGTCGCAATCAAAAAGTTGATGTAATCGTACTCGTTGGCTTTCGGTGGGTTCATCCTTTCTTTCTATCGCACCTACTGCTTTTTCTCAACTGCGTAACTCCTGTCTTAAATCAAGTGCGAAATTTCTCTACCCACGCCCGATACATATATGGAGGGATGAATAGTTGAGCTATAAAGCAAGCTCAATTCGCCCACCTCAAATAGAAAGACTGATTGTCTTGATGCCGATTGTCTAACATCCACAAACAAGGAATTAAGTATGAAAAGCGACTACACAGCAAACATTGCATATTATCTTTGTCTAACGCTATTTGTTCATTGCTTCTCTAATTACACTATACCTGCCTTACAGGCATTAACCACACCACTCGCAGTTACTATTGTCGACTCATTTGACTCATTTACTGCCCGCTTGACTGGCGAACTGGGACAAGAGGCAAACTCTTCTAGCGAGCATCTTCTTTCCGGCCAGCGGCGTTGAATGTTACTTACTGCCCAAACAGATTAAAGTCAGCCAAAAAAATGGGAAAGCTAGGAATTCAGTGTGAAGCTCTGGTGGTCATTTGTGGGCAGCAAAGCGAACTAATAGCGGATTTGGCTCACTATTGATGAAGCCACTTGTGAAATTGTAGGTGTTTAAATCGGTAATCGTTCTCGCTTCGGGAACTAGAGGACTAGAATGCTCGTTGTCCGCAGTGTATCGCGCCCTATAAGATATATTATCCCAATTTTTGGAAAGCTGATTCGCAAGTTATTCAAGAGCCTGCGCCCTTTCCCGCTGGGGGTTAAGGAGATAGATAAAACCAGCTACATTGAATGATTCAACAACACCATTAGCCAACGAGTCGGGCGAGTGGTCTGCGAAATGTTGCATGTGTGCCACAGAGCCAGTTTTTGTAACCCAACCCTCCACCATGATCAATCATGTTATCGATGCCAAACTGACAACGCAAAGCCTTACTTTCCGACCAGGAAATCCAGTTACTTTTGGAGTTATGGCGATCAATCGTAGCGATCGCTTTGCAGCTTTTGAGCTACAAATCTTAGCTGCAACAGGCGATCGAGAATTTAACTGGTATCGTCTGTCCCCCGAAGTTTCAGCTGCCAAGCCACCAGGCGATCGCACCCAGTTTCAAGTAGAAATTCTCGACTCTCCGATACCAAATTTTATTGGCGATATCAATATAACAATCATAATTTCTTCCCCACAACTGGCAACCGAGCGCAGATTGGTGCTACATCTTACCGTAGAGCCAGCAGAGGAAGCATCTTTGTTGAGCGTGTCTTTACCTACACAACGACTGCAAGTTTATCCTCGCAATACCATTGATATTCCCATAGAAGTGCAAAACTTAGGATTGCGCTCGGCTGAAATTGCTCTGTACTTGAAGGATATAGATCTCACATGGCTGATTGGCACTGGTGAAAGACGCTTGCGGCTTGAAGCAGGTCAGTCAACAAAAGTAACATTTCAATGTTGTCCGCCTGGAGCTAGTCAAGTCCTTAGTAACGACTATCCATTTACAATTGTTGCCACAGATACACAAGGAGCGACAGCGAGTGCCACAGGTATCCTAGAAGTCTTACCAGTAGGATTTGTGCAATTTGAGGTACAGCCTTCACAGCAACGGCTACCAGCAAAGAGTAGCCACTTACTAAACTGGTTATCTAATATTGCGGTATTCCAACTACACTTTTACAATGCCAGCAACCTCTTGCAGCAGGTCGCAATTGAAATGCGGGGGAAAGATTGTCAATCCTGCCAGATTCAAGTCGATCCTGAGACTGCAAATCTATCTTTGGGAAAAGAGACATTAATAAGCTTAAGCGTTCAAGTCAAGCGACCTTGGATTGGTCGGGTTAAAAACTTGCAGCTCGAAGCCAAAGCTCGGTTATCCGATCGACGACTAGGCAGCACAGAACCAGCAACTCAATTCCTGATATTGAGAGTACTTCCTATAGTACCAACGTGGTTGCTTCTCGTCTTGCTAGCTCTACTATCAGCTTTGTTAGCTGTAGTCTTAAATCCTGGAGCAATCTCGCACTTCGATACAGTCAACGCCGTCCGCTTTAGCGGTACGAGTGGTCTTTCTACCCTTGTCTTGAGTGGTGCTGATGACTGTACAATTCGCAGCTGGACGAGGGAACCAAGTTGGAACTTTACCAAGCCGGAAATGCTTAGTCCCAACGGTACGTTAACTGAGGGATCTTTAAATACGGGTTGCAAGAATAGCAAACCTCAATCTCTTAAATCTCCCAAGGGATTACTAGCAGTACTTGGACAAGCTGTGAGGGTGTTGGAATTGATTCCAAAAAACAACGATCTGGTTTTTGCTGGTTTAGAGAATGGCGAGCTTCAGGCTTGGGACGTGAATTCGCGACGAAAGCTATATAGCTTGAAAGATGGCGAAGATAAAACAAACGATCGCGTTCTATCTTTGGCATTCGCTGAAAATTCTCGCTCTTTGTACAGCAGTTATGGTAGCGGTCTTATACGAAAGTGGCAAATTTCTCCTACTAGCGGCGGTCAATCTAGCACTAACCCACAGCGGTTTCCCGATCGCTTCAAGTTTCCAGTCTGGGCGATTGCTTTAAGCAAAGACGAAAAAGTACTGATCGGTGCAGGAAGCTACAAAAGCCTAATTTACTGGGACTTGAGTACACCTGAAAGCCCTGTTCCCACCCAAATCTCACTTTCATCTAATAAGTTTGAGTTTGGAAATCAGACCGATCAAGACTATTTCTTGAGTATTGAGTTTGCCCCAAACTCTCCTTCGCTAGCGACTGCTGATTCAGATGGCTTTATTACTCTCTGGAACCTACAGAAATGCCAGAGGATAAAATCCTATTATCCCGAAAATTCTGGATCTCAACTGCCACAGATGAAGTGCGAAATTTCCGAGCAGTGGCTTGCATCCCCACAAAAACAAGCTATTAGAAACATCAAGTTCACTCCAGACGGTCGGCAGTTAGTAAGTGCTGGGGATGACGGAAGAATCGTTGCCTGGAAAATTAACGATAAAAATCACGCTCCAAAAGTCGTCACTACCATCCCTGATACTAAAATCACGTCTATCGATCTAATTGCCGACAACCAGAGAATATTAATATGCAGCGGTGCGGAAGATTTTAAAGTCCGACTCCACACACTCGAACAACGGTAAAGGAGGTGTCTGATATGTTTAGTACTCAAACTCCCTTAGAGGTCATTCTCAATCCGCCGGTTGAGCTTCAAGAAGGGTTTCCTGGAGAAACGTTAAGCCTCAATGCCACTATTATAAATCAAGCCGATCGAGCAGCGACGATCGATATCTTTTTAGATCGAGTTTCTCAAACCCTCAGTCAGTGGTGTCAGAGTACACAAGCACGACTGGCGCTCGATCCGCAGCAATGTGGCGAAGTCACTTTTCAGTTTCAGATTCCCTTTGAGGCTCTTCCAGGAACATATGACTATACCTTAGTAGTAAATTTCCAAGACTACTGTTCTGAAGAGACTCGGATTCAGTACCCGCGTAGGCTAAAAGTTTTAATTAAAGACCGAACGGTCACCCGATTCCACGATCCTACCTTCACTCTTACCCCTGCCACCAATCCCGATCGCCCGTTACAAGTGCAGCCAGGGCAACTATCACAGCTACGCCTGACAGTTAAAAATCGTTCCGATCGCGTCGATCGATTTCATTTAAAGTGTTTCGAGCTAGACGAAGACTGGTTTACTGTCAAGTACGAGCCAAATCAATTCCAAGGCACTGGGCTAATATCAGCAGCAGATGGATTAGAGCTGAACCCAGACCAGCAGGGAGAAATTGCCTTTGAACTGCTTTTGCCAGAGGATATGCCAGCAGGGCATTACTCGCCAACAGTGCAGTTGATCTCGGCTAATAGTCCCGATTTGATCTTGCTTGATTTAGTATATTTGCTCGTACCAGCTGTATACTCGCTAAACGCGGAGCTAAAAACGATCTTGGGCAATATTAGCCACCAATCGGGTCACTATCAGTTGCATCTGACGAACCAAGGGAACCTATTGCGCGAGTTGAAGATCGGTGCCAAAAGTCAGAATGAGGATGAATTTTGTCGTTACACCTGCGAACCCTCTCCTGTGCAACTACTGATTGGTTCGCAGATAGATGTTGATATTAAAGTCCAACCAACTCGCTGGTGGCGACGACCTTGGTTTGGCTCTGGGCTACAGATTCCGTTTCAAGTACAACTTCAAGACTTAGAGGGCTTGCCCATATCAGAAAGGCTACCCCAAGGGAAGCTCTTATGGGAGGCCAGACCTTGGTGGCAGTTTCTGCTAATTCTCTTAAGTTGCTTAGGTTTAGTTTCTGGTCTAGGATTTACAGTCTGGCTAATATTTTTCAAGCTCGATCCTCCTCCGGAGTTAACTACAGATAGACCTACTTATATTGAAGGCGGGATAGTGCGCCTAAACTTGAAAATTTACAATCCCGACCAGTTCAAACAAATTACGCTGGAAACAATTAAAGATGGAGTACCGAGCGAACCCCAGTTCTTTAATCTAAATCAAGGAATTCCCCAAGGATTAGAGAACTGCACAATTGAGAACCGCATTTTAGATTGTCGTAACGTCGACACACAGGCACGCTTACCAGGAAAATATAACTTCACCCTGCAACTTTTGCCACGGGATTCTAACAAGACGATCGAGACACGGTTGAATAATGATGTCGAGATTAAGCCGAAACCCGTGCCACAAATTGTCAGCTTTTCACCAGAAAAAGCTCAGTATCAGAAGGGCGATCGCGTGTTATTAAATTGGAAAGTCAAAAACTTTAGTCAAATGACTCAGTTGATAGCGATTGGCAAGAGCGACGATGGTGTTGCAATTAATTCTACAAATTTTAACTTTAATGGCAATATTCCTCAAAATCTGCGCCAACGTTGTTCGCAGCTACCCAACGATGAATTGAGCTGTAACGATGTACCAGTCATACTCCCTACTACACCGAGCAAATATACGCTTCAATTGCAGCCTAAGTCCAATAATTACCAGCAACCTCAACTTTCAGAAGCTATTAAGATTCAAGTCCTAGCTATACCACCGAAAATTAACTCTTTTACTCTCAACAGCAAAACTCCGCAGCAATCTCCTACTATATTTTTAACAGAGGAACAGATTATTACTTTGAAGTGGCAAACCTTGGGTGATGACGTGAATGTAACGTTACAACCGTTTGGCGACGTTGCGGCTAGCGGTTCTCGTACGCTGAAGGCTACGACAAATTTATCCCAAATTGTCCTTACCGTCACAAACGAGCGTGGACAATCTGTCAAACAAGCATTTCTAGTTCAAATTCAGCCTGCACTCCCAGTTCCAACTCCAATACCGCTGCCCAGTTTCACCCCTGCCTTGCCGCCACCGCCTCCATACCCAGACTTAAAAACTCCTAAAAAATAGCGGGTAGGACTTTAATATTTTCTTTATCTCGTTGACTTTTTTCTCTCATTTAATCCTTCAAATCAGGTAATATCTGAGGAATAATTATGGCAGATAAAAAACTTGACGATAACTCTAAAAAATTAAGTCGTTTTCTACAACTAATAATAGATCGACTAACTGCTCAATCTGCGATCTCTTTGGCGGGAATTGTTTATCTAGACCTCTTTTCTAGTTCGCATAAACCGAGGCTAGAGAAAGCAGAAACTCCACTATTTTTATGGTCGGACATACTAGCTGAATTGCAATTACAAATTCTCTGTTGGTTAGCAGAATCTCCCCCAGCCTTTTCAATGCGTCAATATTGTCTAAAAAATTTCAAATTCATTGTGTATTTTTGTCCGTAATTTAGTTATTGGAGGTAGTTTTATGTTGGCTCAAATAAAACAAACAAGAACTTTATCAATTTTGCTAGTTGAAGACGATCCGCACTTTCGCTCTGGGCTACGAACGCTACTTGGTGGAGGCTATACTATAGTTGGGGAAACTAACTGCGTAAAAACAGCCATATCTCTGACAGCACGGCGACATCCCGATCTGATGCTACTAGACATGAAGCTAGAAGGCGGCGATGGGATAGCACTATTGCAGCAGTTGCAGGAAAGGCACGAGAAAGTTAAGCCACTAGTGTTGTCAGCTCATCAAGAGGGTAGCGAGATTTCTCGCGCCTTGCTAGCTGGAGCGAAGGGCTATGTATTCAAGTCCCAGGTAGCCCAGCAACTGGAGGATGCTATTACCACTGTGTCACAGGGTAATGTATTTTTGCCTCCAAATGTAGCTACACCGTTTGTGCAGAGCCTTCAAGCTGTCCCTCGTATTTCCACTACTCCAGCCGAAATACCTCACCTGTCGAATCGAGAATTAGAAGTCTTGCAGTGGGTAGCGTGGGGAGCATCTAATGAAGGGATTGCTAAAGAGTTATTCATCACAACTCACACAGTTAAACTCAATTTAGAGCACGTTTATGACAAATTAAAAGTCCGCACACGCGAATGGAATGAAAAGGAAAACAAATTTAAAACCGACAAGCTAGTTAACAGCCGCGTTCTAGCGATTCGTAAAGCTGTAAAACTGGGACTAGTACAACTGTAAACAATTCACAATTTGCAATTTAGTTTCTGAGGTTTGTTTCTCTCATGCCTACTACCGATCCTTTTTCTCGCAGCTATGACTGTTGGCAAAATGCACCCTTGAGTTGCGATCGCCCCTTAAAAACAGCCCAGGATGTGCCGAACGCCAATTTCTGTTCGCATTGCGCTTTTCCTGCCACCTTATCAAAACAAGTAGAAATTCGCGGCAGTCGCGGTGTCTATCGCGTTCTGGAGTTTGTGCGATCGCAGGGAATGGGACGTTTGTACAAAGGTGTTCGAGTGAGTGATGGCAGCCCAGTGGTAATTAAAGAATATTTGCTGCCGAGTCGTTGTTTTAACGCCGAGGAAGCTCAGGAGCGAAAAGCCACGTTCACGCAAATCGCAGGGACGAGATCGATCGATAATCAATCACCAGATTTTCGCTTAATTGTGCCTTGGGAAGCTATTGCCGATCGCCAAAGCGATCGCTGTTACTTAATTACTTTAGGTGACGTAGCTATTGCTCCCAATTTAAGTCAAGTTTTACAACAAAACGGAGAAATGCCAACAGAGCGAGTGCGTGACTGGCTCGCTCAAGTCCTGCAAACCTTACACTTTTTGCACACTCAGAAATTACAGCTACCGTCTGGGCGAGTGCGAACGGGGATGGCTCACGGCAACCTCAACTTAGAGAGTTTAATCTTGACTAGAAATTCCTACATCTATACCTGCGACCTCGCTTCTTGGGAACGGCTATTTGACCCACCCCCTAACACGTTTGCCGCCCCAGAACCAGCGCAAGACCTAGTAGCTTTGGGTCATGTTGCCTTCTATCTGGGATTGGGACGAGCTATGGAGTCAACATCAGAACAACCTCCCGATCCTCACGATACACAGCTTTGGTCTAACACCGATCCAGCCTTAAGAGAATTCCTTTACCACTTGTTAGGACTGGAAACTCCTTTTCCCAGTGCAGAAGTAGCACGTCAGGCATTGTTAAAACTTTCAAGTGCCAAGCTTGCAGTGACAGCCCCACGCACGCACAAAGGTAAACGTTTAAAGAAACGGCGGCGACAGTTGCTCTGGCTGGTAGGGTTACTGCTAGTGCTTTTACTAGGAGGACTTTTGTGGCTAGTTTTGCCAAAGCCCCCTCAGATAAAAGGGACTGAGTTTGCTGAGTTTTGGCGTTTGGTTCCTAGCTTCAAAGAAGTCAACACTATCCTGCCGCCTGGTAGCTATCCCTATACAGCAGAAGAAGATGGTACTTGGACAACTGTTTTGGGTAAAACACCTTTGAGGCGCGATCGCACGCTCAACGATATCTTGACTCGCCCTCGCACAGATATTGCTGCTGAGTTTAATTATATAAAACACGAATTCCCAGTCAGCACAACGATCGAGCAGAACAAACAAGCGAACTTTGCTGTCACGAGTTTAATAGATAAACTGCCAGACACGCTCGACAAACCGATTGCTTTCGACGGTTTGCTTGTATTTGTACCTACTTATAAATCCCAAAATCTTCCCACCGCTTTAGAGGGAAAAATTAGTATCGAGGATGTACAGAAAATTTTTACGGGTCAGGTGAAAAATTGGCAAGATCTTAACCCTAATCTTCCTAATCTCAAAGTTATACCCTATCGACCGGTGGAACTAGAAGCTTTAAAAATATTTGAACAAAAAGTTTTAAACGATCGGCCAGAGTTGATTGCCAAATTTGAACAGGTAGAACAACGCCCAACCTCTGAGACTATAAGAGCAACTGAGTTCTTGCAATTAGAACCTGGTGCGATTAGTTTTGGTACACTCGTGCAAACTTGGAATCAGTGTAAGGTGTATCCTCTAGCTTTAGCGCGAGGAAAAGAGCAACCCGTGCAAGCTTTACTACGAAGGACGACTGAGGGCAAGCTCATACCTATTACTCCGGCTAGTGACCGGTGTCGGAAGACAGAATTTTCCCCCAACATAGACGCATTTCGCGATCGAACTTATCCTTTAGGTTTTCCTCTCGCAATTGTTTATCCTAACGATAATAGCCTTCCTGGTTTTAAATCTGGTCCGATGTTTGCCGATCTACTCAAAACCCGTGACGGGCAGTATCTCCTGCAGCAAAACGGACTCGTGCCACTCCAATCTATCCCTAGAGACTATAAGCCTTCTGAGTCCCTACTGCATTCCTAGCTAGCTAAATTATGACGAATCGTTACTCCAAAGTTAGTATTATGGCGAATCGTTGCCCCGAACCAAGTTGCAAACATTTTGATCGACCCACGCCTGACGAAGCCAGAGTCTGTCCGATGTGTGGTACTCCCGTAGGGACAGTGGATGAATCTCAAGATTCTTCAATGTCTGGGGAGCAGTTTCCCCTACCACAACTACCCAATTTGAATTCCTCCCGTCCCCAGATGAGGCTAAGCCATTCCAGTGGCGGGGATTTTTATTTACGTGGAGAAGCAGGGATTATTGGTCGCCGCGATCGCGACAGTGGAAAGGTTCCAGAAATTGATTTAAGCGGAATTCCTAATGAAGAAATAGTTTCTCGTTCCCACGCCCGCCTTTACTGGGATAAATCGCAACAGTCTTACATGATTGTTGACAGTAGTCGTAATGGCACCTATCTCAATGGCAATCTGCTCAAGCAAGGTGTGCCCTACCGCCTCAATCATGGAGATGAATTGCAACTCGGTCAAAATCAGATGGTGTGCCTCAAAGTCTGGTTGGTGTAATTGTTGACGCTCTCATGCCGTGTAATTAACGTTGATAAAAATGCTACTTATTCTACAGCAGTTGATGACTTCAAACATTTCTGACAACGGAACCGAAAATAATAGACTTAAGGCTATTAGAGGGTAGTAAAAATGAGTGTAATAATAATGTATCGATTCAATTTGAAATAGAGCTAGTGTCAGATTTATCTCGAATTAAAATTTCTCAATTTGGATGTATGGAGTCATGGAAGAAATTACTAGATTCTTTGGCAGCTTGTTCCGTAGCATATTCTATCGCATTAAGTATAGAGTAACTGATGCTATTGAGCAACTCTTTAAAACAAACATCGATCGGCAGTTTGGCCGGCGACAAAAATCCAAGGAACAGGAACAAGCAGAAGACGACCGCAAATAGAAAAGAAAATTGCTGTATAAATCGCTCTAGTGGGGAACGAGTGTTTGTTCTCAAGTAGTTTTTACAACTGCACAACCACAATGGTTAAATAGATTGCTAGTAATACGGCTGGCAAGGGCAGTAGCAATGCTAGTTGTAAAGTTTTTATTGGCGGTTTTTCTGAATTGAACGCTTGATTTTGAATAGGCTTGTTGGAAAATAACACAAAAAATCGCTCAAACGTTTGCCCTGCTTAAGTTATAAGCATTTTCAATCAAGAGAATTCAAATGCTCGCTGAATTTGGCTTTCGGGCATTTTCTAGCTTTTAACCCAACAACTCTAATAATTCTCTCCATCGCTTGTGTGTTAGTCAAGTATCACGTTTAAGCAATAGCGGAAAGAAAGCGTATGAGCGTATCCAGACAAAGCCGCTCTAAACCTATTTGGGAGCGGATACCACTATACCTACAAATTGTCATTGCCCTAATTTTAGCGATCGGGCTAGGAGTTTTACTAGGTGGTGGTAACCCAAGCCCCAGCGCTGCGGAGTTTAGCAAAGGCTTAGCTATTCCTTGTACCCTCGTACTTTAAGGCTTTGCGTGCCCTGGCAACACCGTTGATTTTGCTAGCAGTGGTTCACGCTTTCATGACTACCGAACTACCGGAAAGATCTGGTCGGAAGTTAGCATTTTTGCTGTTAACCAATACACTGATGGCGATTATCATTGGCTTGTTAGTCGCTAACATAATGCGTCCTGGTGCGTGGGAACGGATTGCTGCGCCGCAAAATACTGAAGTAGTCAAAAAGACGATCGATCCATGGGGACTACTGCAAGACAGTGTACCTGATGCTGTACTTAAACCCTTAATAGATAACAATGTCATTCAGTTAATTGTCGTCGCCCTAGCTTTCGGCATCATCCTACGGCGGTTGAAGTCAAAGCAGGTGGCTGAGGGAAATACAGATTATCTAGCAGTTCAGCAAGGGGTGACAACTTTATTTGAGGCAGTAATTGGCATCCTCAAATGGGTCATTACACTAGTGCCGTTAGCAGTATTTGGTATTGTTGCCCAAACTGTTGCCCTTAAGGGTTTTGCCCCATTTAAAACTTTGGGTGTATTTATTGTTGCCGTACTAGTAGCTTTGATTCTACAAGCTTGCTTTTACCTAACTCGCGTAAGTTTCGGTTCTTGGATAAAGCCGCAACGCTTTCTTAGAGGGGCATCAGATCCACTGTTTGCTGCCTTTTCTACTGCTTCCTCTACAGCAGTGATGCCGATTACATTTCGGGCGCTTGTAGATCGAGTAGGTCTAAGAGAATCTTCTGCTTCTTTAGGGGCATTGGTGGGTAGTAACTTCAACAATGATGGCACAGCTTTGTACGAAGCAATGGCTGCCTTATTTATCGCTCAAGTACTGAATTTACAGTTATCTTTACCACAGCAGCTAATTGTGGTGATTACTTCAGTTTTTGCTTCGGTAGGTGCAGCAGGTATCCCAGAAGCAGGTTTAGTCACAATGACACTAGTGTTTAATTCGGTGGGATTGCCGACTGAATACATTGCTATCTTAATTACAGTAGATTGGTTCCTCGATCGCTGCCGAACTGCAATTAATGTCCTGGGCGATATGTCAGTCAGTGCTTTACTTGACGGTAACCCTCTTTTGTTACTTTAGTGGGGTAAAATCAAAAGAGAAATCTAACTTGCGACAGCAAACTTTATAGGAGAAGCTCGAAAATCATTCATGATTTCTATTAACTTGAAAAATCCTCGTTTGAGTCCAGATACCTGAAATACTCTCCACCAAGGTTCAATTAAACACCAGAAAATATAAGGCTGAATAATCAACCTTAAGTTATTTAAAGCACTCTTCCAATTTGTTCCTAGCTCCCACCAGTCATGCTGACTAAATTCTTCCGTAATCCCAATCGAAGCAGGAGAGTTTTTCTCAGTCGAATTGGTACGTGCTGCTGGGTCGCCGATTGATAATTTAAACTGCGAAGCATATAGACTAACCAAAAGATAAGTACTAAAAACTATTTCCCACCACCGCTCGATACTGTGATAATCTGTGAGGCGGAAATTCGCCCATCCTAACTGATTCTTCACTTGCTTAAAGCCATATTCAATCCCCGTGCTTTAACACCCCCATAAGAACACAAACCCAATCGCAATTCGTTATCCTTAGTGTTGAGGGGT
>NZ_RSCK01000129.1:0-13247 GCF_003991895.1 Chroococcidiopsis cubana SAG 39.79 | reverse complement strand
CTGCCCACCTCTCTGCTATTAACGCTTGTAATGCTTAACACACCTTACTTTTCGCTTTTCTTAGTGCCATTCGATGCTGACGCTTTTTGGAGCGCAAAATAAACACTCTAAGACCGCTCGGCGTTTTTCTGGCGCGACCGCTCTAGAACTTAAGTGCTTGCTACCGTCTGGGGATAGCCCTTGCATCAAATTTTCAAATTCTTTTGCCTCGATTTCTCCTTCGATTCCCAATTCTCGCGCTCCCGCGCCTAAGCAGCGATAACCCTTTTTCTGTTCGGGCTTTTGCCGAAAATATCGGATGGCTTTTTGGGATGAAGTGTTCTGGACTCTCAGCACGATTAGGTAGATATTAGAAATTAACCGCGCGATCGCACTTTATCAGGAGCGACCGCATTCGTAGAAATTCAATTTCAACGCACGCAAAGGTTCGGGTAGGACGAATTTATCCCAGTGCGGGCGGATGACATAGGCAATTTGAACTTGCGACAACTGTTGTAATTGAGCGATCGCGCTCTCGTAGCAGCGAGCGGAAATACCCCATGCTACAAATTGACGGTGACGGTTGAGCGCTTCTCGATAAAAATATCTTTCGTAGGTTGGCAGTTGCTTGACGATCTCGCTGACTTCCATTGAGGGCGTTCGTAAGATAATCGCAAACCAACCGATGGGGGCGAGGTAAGCAATATCAACACGAACTCTAGCACCTACCTTGCCTGCCTCTATCTCGCTTCTCCAGTGCGGCGAGTTATTCCAGTAGCAAAATTCATAAAGCAGGCGCAACTCAATTCTTAACAAACGTAGATTGATCGAGTACACGGTGAAAATTTTTTATGACAACTACATTTTGGGAAAAGTTTAGCTTCAGTTACATTTTGGGAAAAGTTTAGCTTCAGTTCATTATATAATTCAAAATAAAATTTTGGCGTAGGGTACTCTCAAAATTTTTAAGGGAGGGGTTTGGGGAGGGTCTTCCCTCCCCGCTCAAGGCAAGTGCTAAAAGCTCGATGCCTGAAATAGGCTCAGGATAAAGGTTTTGCGCTTTTTCTGAATTAAACTACCTGCACTGCAAACCTTTTGAATACCTTAGTTGACCTTCTGCGAACCTTTCAAACACCTTTATAAGTTGAGGTTTAAATTTAGAGTGAATTTCCTCGATTAAAATCCTTAGGAACACCTTCCAACAACCTTATTAGTACCTTCTATTAACCTTCCGAGTCCTTATTTTGCATCTGACTTGCCATGACCTTAAAAATGCCTTATATTTCCTTATAAGCAAAAACGATCTCTCTTAACAAGAACTCGATTCTAGAGATAGAATTTAACTACCAGCAAAATGGAGCAGGAAGTTTTAATAACTATCACTGCTCTTCAAATTTCAGACTTGCAAAAATTGAATTGCCATTGAGCTAGAAGCAAGTGCGAAGTAGATAGCAGACGAACTCACGCTGACAAAAATTAGAAAATTGAGCACATCGATGCCTGACGCTATTATTACCTGCGACCTTGGCTCGCTCTTGAATAAAGGTTTCTTTAGCGTGAAACCGTTCAAGCCCGAGTTATTGATTATGGAATCGGAAGTTGCTAAGGCAACACAAGAGAGCCTTGAGGAGTATGAAGAAGTTATCAAGTTGGGGAGCCTTGCACCAGAAAACGCTGCTTGGGTGGAGTATCGCGGTCAATATCGAGCGGTGGGATTTTCTGCCAAAGATTATTTTAATGCCGACCTGAATTTACAAGCTCCGAAAGTCCAGCTCGCGCTCTATAAAACGTTGGCGATTATCGGAGCGATCGCCCAGAAGAAAGGATTGCCAAATGGAGCGAGCATAAGTTTAGGGGTACTGTTTCCCTACGGGGAGTATCGAGACCGCCAGCTGTTCCAAGAGATGATAACCGATGCGATTGGAGGTTTTCGGTTCCGAGGAGAGGAAAGAAGTTTTGAGTTAGCAAGACTAGTCTGTCGTCCGGAAGGATTTGGACTGATTTCGCGAGGGCGACCGTCTGGTAGTAGCCTGAAGGAACAAGTGATTGTGGTGGTGGTAGTGGGCTACCGCGATGCTTCAATTTATGTATGGGAACGAGGAACGATCTCTAAGGGTGCAACTAAACAACTAGGATTCAACAAACTGATTCAAACTGTTAAATTAGCTGCCCCCAGTCAGGAGAGTTCAAAACTAGCAGCAGCAATCTGTAAAGCCGGAGCGAAAGTTAGTATAAAAGCTCTGGCACACCTGAGCCGCTTCAACGATCCCTGCGATACTGCCCTGAAAGATAAGGAGATCGCCCAGTTGAGGAAAACGATCTCGATCGCCAGAGCGCAGTACTGGTTAGAACTATCTAGCTGGCTTCGGGAGCGGATTCCATCGCACGTAGATGAAGCGATCGTGACTGGGGGGACTGCTTATTACTACGAACGCGAATTCAATGAGTTGTTTTCTAGCGTTCGGGTCAACTGGGGAAGCGAGCTAGAAGAGCAGATAAATCGCTGTTTCCAGGCTAAAGTAGCCGAGAACGGTTTGAGTTACCGCTTGACTGATAACTACGGCTTTTTCTACTACCAGTGCGGGACTGAGGAAAGTACGGAACGGACGACAACGCATGTACGAGCAAGTTGATTTCCATTTTCGCTATCAGCCAGGAAGCGAATCGCCTTATGCTTTGCTGCTGAAATATTTGCAGCCCAAAAAGAAGAGTAGTAAGCGAGGGAAAGGACTACCAGCAGAGAGTTTGGATGAATCAGTGGAATTACCAAGAGAGCGGATGATTCTTTGGGCGCTATCAGCTTTTTGGTATCCTTCAGCTTGCAAAAAACTGGGAAGATATAGCGATGTAGATCTCAAGCAGAAGGCAAGAAATGCGATCTACCAATTGCTTCAGCAAGTTTATTACCTGATTCAGATGTTTGAGCTTGATCCAAGTGAGTTTGTTTTCCCGATCTCAACTGGGGGATTAAATAACCAGTTAAAAGTTGACGATCGAGTTGCTACATCTGGAATCGGTAATGAAAAAGTAACAACAGCCATATCCACTTCTTCAAGCACTACACCTGGTTCTAAAACTCAAGAGTCGCTCGAACCGCCAACTACTCTGGTATCAATACGTAGTGAGGATGATATAGCGCTGGATGAAGCTTTTGTTGATTAGCACTTTGCTACTTATTAGTCTCCAAAGGAAAAATGGCAGAAGCGACAATCAAAGCACAACGGCAAACAATCTATATCGGTGATGTCCCTCTAGAGGTTGCCATGTTACCAGATGGCAGCTATCGGCTCAGCCAAACACAAGTTACCGCAGTCATCGACAAATATCATAGTTCATTTGCGCAGTTTTTGCGGTCGAAAAGCTTCAAATTCTGGCTGGACAACGATTCTGGTTTGCGCAATTCTATGACTTTAGTAGGGATTGATGGCTTCAATCTACCAATTGCAAGTATTTCTTTTGAAAGAGCAGATAAAGTCTTTATCCAAAGTTGAAAGCCACAAATGTCAAAAGTTTACAAAGCCCAGCGTCGTGTAGTTCAAATCGGTGACATTCCGCTAGAAGTTGCCATGCTCCCTGATGGGAGTTATTGTCTCAGTCAAATGCAGGTTAGCGCAGTGATAGAGAAGCCGGAAATTTCTATTCGACGCTTTCGACAGACAAAACGCCTCGAAGCCTTACTGGGGAAGGCTTCTCAATTCGACACTTTAACTGTTGAAGGTGCAAACAAACCAATCGTACCCGTTACACCAGAGTTAGCAGGGTTGTATTGGTATAAATGTGCCGCCCAAGGGAATAAAAAAGCCCAAGCGTTAGTCATAGCTTTACTCAAATGTTCGCTGTACGATATAGCCGATCGCGCATTTGGCATTGAGCGTCGCTCTCAACAGCGCGATCGCTTTTTAACAGATGATTTGTCGGACACAGGCATAGCGCGAATAGAGGCATTGCGTCAGAATCTAGTTGAGCAACAGCCGCTTGAGCATGAATTAGAAACGCAGACCGAACGCGAGTTGAAACTGAAAATTCAGCTAGTCCAACTGGAGTTGGAGCGCCAAAAGCTAGAACTGGAAAAAAATCGCAATCCTTTTCCAGCAACAGAGATAAATAAAGTAGGTGCTTCGCCGTGGCAAGTCATCCCTTGGATGCAGAAAACTTTGGGTTGGGCAAATTCTGCCGACGCTTCTCGTTTGCTTTACCAACTCGGCTACGGCTACAGAACGGAACATTGGTTCAAGTTGCGAATCCTGGGAGAACTTTGGGTGATGCCGCAAGATTCTTTCAATTCGCTCAAAACCGCAGTCGAGCGGTTTAAATCAGAGCGAAATTAGGCTTGAAGTGCGAGCGCCAAGATAATTTATTCAACTTAGGAGAACTCTCATGCCATTTACTAAAGAAAACCTGATGATGCTCTACAGCCTTTCTCTAGAAGATGTAGATCGGACTCTAACTGCTGCAACTATTCCTTTAGATAAAGAGACTTATGAAGATGAAGAAATTTCCACTCGCTTTGATATTATCCGTAACTACTTCAACCACGGACAAGCAAGCGACTACACGGTAGCGGCAGAATTATTTCAGCAACATCAAGCCAGCGAAGTTGAAGCTCAAGCGCAGTCAAAGAACAAGAGATCGGACAAGGGCAACAACTCTGCTTCTGACAACGAGAATGGTACGCCTGGGGGCGATCGCCTAAATCTATTAGAATTGATTGCTAATGCTAGCGATCGCTGTGAAATTAAGATAGAACTACTCGAAGCCATCCAGATTATGGCAAGTTGTGGATTGGAGCCGAATCAGGAAGACTTCACTTCCGACCAGTGCGATCGCTTCGTGTCAGCCTGCGATTTAATTTTGAAACAGAAGAAAACGCTTGAGGAAGTGGTAGAGCATTTCGGTACGCCCGCAACTTCTCCAAGTGACTCGGTTGAACTGCAACTAGAGCAAACGGCAATGAACTTGGAACAAAGTGGTAACGGTATTGTTAGCGAAGTGATGAAGTCTAAAGCAAAAGCAGATGCGACTGCTGCTGCCTCTTTGTATTTGAAGCATTTGAATGATGAGTTCGGCTCTACTGAGTTTCAAACGGCTTGGCATCAAATGGAGGAAGCACTGAAGGTTGCAGTGGCGGGAAAGTCAAGGGCGAAGGCAAGACAAATGCTTGGGGAAATGCGAGCGATACAGCCCTCATCCTTGCCCTTGAACGCCTTGCCCAAAGCCTCCGACAATGGCTCGACGACCGATTAGATGAGGAGTTAGCCCAAGAACGCCGTACTATTGATGTTCGGATCGAGCGGGCATCGGACGAGAAAGCAATTTGCCGACTTGAAGAGCTGAAAAAAGAAGACGAAGAGTGGCTTCAAGATCAAGTAAAAAAACTGCAAATTCGCCGCGCCAAGAATGAAGATATCCGAAAACAATTAACCGATTTTTTTTGTATTATTGGCAGAGCAACTAAGAGCAATACTCTCTTGTTGATAATGGCTGTTGTAATCTTTAGTTGGGGCAGTATTTTAGGAATAAATATTGTCCCTATGGTTGGCTGCCAAAAGCGTAACGATTGGTGCGACCGATTGAGATTTTGGGGAGGTCAAACAACTTTTGACGTTCCTACTATCAAGTGTCATAACACTCGGAAAGGAACGGTATGTTTATTTCCCAAAAAAAAGAATTGAACTGACAGATTTTCAAGCTTTTAGGAGAAAATAATAATGGATGAGGCTGAAGTACTTTGGAAGGAATTAGATCTCAATAGTGTTCTAGTTTCAGAGCATACAAGAGTTAAAGAGTTACTCGGTTTAATTTACTATTTCAGCTTTTGTAAATCCAGCGACGATTTAAGCTACCGGAAATACTTACGCGAGAATTATAAAGATATAAAAAATTGGATTCAAGAATTAAAAGGAATAGCGGGAACTAGCGATCGCGTAGAGCGATTTTGCCAAACGTTGAATAGCTGCTTGGAAGAAGCTATCGATTGCAAGCGAGATGAAGGTTATTTTCTTTCTCCTAGTCTTCTAGAGTTAATCGAGCAATACCGAACTTCTCCTCAAGTCATACAAGAAACTAACTTTCACGGAATTACGTATTACGAAAGCTATTTGACACGTAAAATCGAACTATTCTACGAAATTGGTAAACAAATAGGAATTTTAAACGAGCGCGAAATTTTTAACAGTAGTGTTAGAGTCGATCGTAACGTGCAAGAAACTTGCGACAGAGTTCGAGCTTGGGTGGAAGACAAGTTGGGATTCGACTTGCAACGAGTCAACGTGTACGAGTCTTTTGTTGGGAAATATCTTAAATACTGCGATCGCACTTTTTATGAAGGAGTTTGCGAGGCAGCACTTGAAGAAATTGGGCTGCGATCTGGGATATTAAAACGAGAAAAGCGTGAAGAAGTATCGAGAGTAGAAATAGAAATAATAATTCAATGGTTGCAGAGAAATTATGGCATTAAATTGCCTTTACTCAAAAATAATAAGGATGTTAGCTTACCTTACAAGCCTGAATGGAAGGTTAGTACAGAGATAAAGAATTTCTCCATACGTAAAAATCCCTTCATTATTGCACTTAAATATAGCTTAGTTGTCTGTTCGTTGGGAATTTTTGTCAAAGTTTTTGTTCCAGATTCAATCAAAATAGCCGAGCGACTCTTAGAAAATACGGGTTTAGTCGGGCAGAACGATCAAAATATTAAAACTGATTTTGAGGAATGGAAACAGCAGTTAATATTAGAGCTGAGAAAAAAACAACTATATCCTATTTCTCCTACTGATCGAATGTAATCATCATCAAATACCATTCAAGAAGTTTCGGTGCTTGGCAAGCCTCAAATAGAGCGAGAAAAAATATGTTTGATATAGAGATAGAAATTCTTTCTGTATTAAATCAAAACGGCGAAATGTACGGTTTAGAAATCATCGATACTTTGAATCAAAAGTTAGGAAAGAATTGGCTGGGGTGGAACCGAGTCGGTTTCGGTAATTTATATCCAGCTTTGCGGAGGTTAGAAAGAAAGGAAGCGATTGTTAGTAGATGGTTGGAACTAGATGAAATACCGCAAAAGGAACTAATAGTTGGCGGTTATACCCGGAGACGTTACTATAAAATTGCTCCAAACTTTTCTGATAATATTGATAGTTTAGCCGGAAGGATGTCGCCTAATAAAAATTCAATATCCTTAAACTTAGCTCTTAAAGGAAAATGTTTTTGTGGGATTGCTTTTATACTAGAATTGACTTATTTATCTTTATTTGAAATTATACTATTTTCGATTTCCTTAGTTATAGTTGGGCTGCCGATTCTACTTTCGATACTTATTTCAACAAAGCTCGATCCATTTGCAACTTTTCCCTTGAAATCTAGAATAGCTCCTGGTGCGCTCATGGGCTTCGGCTTCGGCGTGGTCTGCTTGGGTCTATGCCGCTTAGAATTGGTGACGTTATTCTTGCAAAGTGTGGGAGCGATCGATCGACCTATTCTGCCTCCTTTACCCGACTTTCTTGCTGGTTTAGCGATCGCAACGGCAATAGTTGGGCTAAGTTATATTTGGCGCTCGAACATTCAAACTTTAAGTCATTAATTCGGTTATTTGAGGTGGTTTAATATTTATTTGTGAGTTGTTTTTCAAATAACAAATGATTAAATTTAAGGATTAAAAATAGTGGAGCTACAAGTAACAGTATAGCGAAATGTCCATCTTTTGATTATGACTGGAACGATAACTTTTCCGTGACCGGAAGTATAACATTTCTGCGAGAGTGTCACTTAAAGGATAAAGTGGCCGGAATTAAAGGATAAAGTGACCGCGTTAGCGAAACTCTAGAGATCCGTGATGAAATAAAGTCTACTGCTGAAGATCCAGCCTTATCTGCCTTAAAACCTCAAGTACCTCAGCCTGCCATAATGAAGAGGGATTATGCATAAATTTTCTTAGATTTTTAGCAGTAGGAGTAATGCCTTGTGCATGAAGAACTGGAGCGAGTTGGCTCACTTCGGTTCCTCTCCGAAAAGATCAAGAACCGCTCGCCATGCACGCTCAGTGTGTTTTGGGTGATAGCCGACACCTGGCACGGTCGCTTGAACATGCGTGAGCCCTTCGGCCGGCGATCCATCCGAATTTGTCGGGCGAGCCCAAAAGGCGTGCTGGGCACCGCCATAGATGTTTACGCGCCAGTCAACCCCGGCATCCTGTAATGCGTGACCAAATGCGAGAAGTTGGTCGGGAGTGCAGAGCGGGTCCTCGGAGCCAGTACAGAGGAGGATAGTGCTGTTTATATCGCGCCAGTCATGGGCATCAGGTTCCGGCAGGCCGGGATGAACGACCGCGACGGCTTTGAAGGGTGCGCCTGTTTTCGCAAGCTCAAGGACGATATGGCCGCCAGCACCATAGCCGAGAGCCAAGAGCCGGTTGGCGTCAACATCAGGTGTCGCGAGGAGAACGTCCAGCGCTACGCGACCAATAGCCCGCATCCGTCCAGCGTCGGCCAACAAGGGCATGACCCGAGCCAACATCGCGTCGGGCCTGCCAAAGAAGGTCTGTCCGCCGTGAAAGTCCATCGCGAGTGCAACATAGCCGTGCGCGGCGAGATCATCAGCGCGGCCCCGCTGGTAGTCGTCAAGACCAACGCCGTCGTGTCCAATGAGAACTGCGGGCCAAGGACCCTCGCCGTGTGGCCGTGCTAGATAAGCGACCATGTTCAGGCCGTCTGCGTCGTAGAAGACTTGGGAAGTTGTGATTTCGTGCATATCTTACCTGGATGCCTAAGCCAGGGGGGCGGCTCCCTGGCTTAGGCATCCATCTACCTCCTTTCATTAATCTCACCCTGCTTAACCTGTAATCTACCGTTCTCTATTTATATAGAGGCTTATTCTACTCCAAATAATAACCATTATCTTGGCAAAAAGTTAGTCGCACATTGCGTTACGTTATTTATTAAGCCAATCTCCTCAGCAGCGATTGCTAATTTTTTGGGACGGGGCGAGTTACCATCAGACTTGTCCGAAATCTTAACTTAGGAAAAGAAAAATGGTAAAACGTTTAATTGAGTGTTTACCATTTTTCCAAATGTCTATAGTGTTTGATTATATCCAAAAGTATCCATTCCGAACAAAGCAAATTTTAGGAATTAGTTACGAACAGTTACAATTGCTATTAAATTGTGCCTTAAACCGTCACCAAGAAATTAGAGCTAGACAAGAAAAATAAAAAATTAGAATTAATGCATCAGGCGAAGGTCGTAAAGAATTGTTATTCAAAGAAGAACGAGTCTGTCTCTGCTTATTTTATTTAAGACAAATGCCCACATTTGAAGTATTGGGGATGTTATTTGGAATTTCTAAGACAGCAGCCAATGATACTTTTCATTATTGGATATCAATTATTCGAGATATTATACCCTCTAGTTTATTAGAACAGGTTTCAAATCAAGAGAGTGATTTACTATTTGTTCAAGAAGTATTAACGGAATTTAAGTTATTGGTAGATAGTCTAGAACAGCCGATACATCGACCTTCTGGCTTCAAAAAGCAACAAAAATATTTCTCTGGTAAGAAAAAGCAGCATACTTTAAAAAGTCAAGTGATTGGGCTACCAGAAGGTAAAGATATTGTCGAAGTAGAAGTAGGTGTTCCTGGTCCAACAGCAGATATAAATTTATTCCGTAAGTCTCAGGAAAAGTTTGATAAGTCTCAATCATTTTCAGGGGATAAGGCTTATTTTGGCGGTAAAAACGTTACTACTCCTTACAAAAGAAAGCTAAGACGAGAACTAACACAACAACAAAAAAGTGAAAACAGAGTACGCTCGGGAGAGCGAATATTTATTGAGCATTTGATTCGATTGCTCAAAATCTTTCGGATAGCTTCACAAAGATTTCGTTTAAGGCTGGATATGTATGAGCAAATTATTCTAACTGTTTGTGGGTTAGTTAGATTGAGAATTGGTAGTTTAGTGTTGCCTAATTAACTAATCCGAAAAATTATAAGAGCTGATTTATAAAGAAAATTTGAAGGCAGTGAGGATGAAGGCGTATAGGCTCTTACTATGACAGGTCAGTAGCTTAAAGCAATGCCCTATGAGTAGAAAAGCCTACAAAAGTGACCTAAGCGATCAAGAATGGGAAATCATCGAACCATTGATTCCGCCTGTCAAACCAGGAGGACATCCACGGACGGTAGATATGCGTGAGGTAGTCAATGCGATCTTTTATTTACTACGAACTGGCTGTTCTTGGGAGATGCTTCCTAACGACTTGCCACCTTACTCAACAGTCTATTATTACTTTCGTCGCTGGCAAAAGCACGGGGTTTGGGAACAGATAAACCAAGTATTGCGTGAACAAGTACGGATGAAGCAAGGCAAGTCTCATCAAGCAACCGCTGCAATTGTGGATAGCCAGTCGGTAAAAACGACTGAAAAAAGGGGGAAGTATACGGCTTCGATGGCGGCAAGCTAGTTAAAGGTCGCAAACGCCATATCGTCGTAGATACACAAGGACTACTGATGGGTGTAGTAGTGACCGAAGCTAATGCTTCAGAACGATTAGGAGCAATAGTAGCATTGTTAGAAGAGTGCTATAACTCCAAAACTTTAGAGCTAATCTGGGTAGATTCTGGATACAGCGGCGAGAATTTTGCCTCTGCTGTAATGGTAGTCTGCGGTGCAGAAGTGGAAGTAGTTAAGCGGATTACGGATGGGTTTGAAGTGTTACCTAGAAGATGGGTAGTTGAGCGAACTTTTGGTTGGTTAGGGCGCTATCGTCGATTGAGCAAGGACTATGAACTGTTACCAGAAGTAAGCGAGTCTATGATTTATGCGGCTATGGTGCGATTGATGCTCAGACGATTAGCTGCTTAATTTTTACTTTATAAATCAGCTCTTACAAAAAATATCTGAGGGAGTTATCAGTAAATACAGTCGAATGACAAAAGAAGAACTTATTCAAGCGTTAAAGTTATTCAAAGCTAAAGAAATAAAAGCTGTCCAAATAAAAGAAGAATCCGACCCTCTTTACGCTATGGGCTTGCATATATTTAAAACCATTAAGAGCTATTCGACTGAAGACCGTAATACTAGACAACAGCTAATATCTCGATACGCCGCACAATTAATAGCACGAGAAACTTCTGAGTTTCCTAATATCAAAACAAGAAGAAATAGGAAAAACGGATATTTAAGTACAGCATTTGAAGAACGTGTAAACCAAGAACCTGAAAATGAAGACTTGTATGAATCGTTAAAGTTTCTAAAAGACTTAATTGACACGGCATGGTCAGCAGAAGTTTCAGAATTCACTCAAAATTATAGAAATAAAGTTACCGATTTAGATGCCGATGAAACTACAGAACCAATAGACCCAAGATCGCTATTAGAAGAAGCTAATAAAGTTTTATCTTCTAATACTGTGGATGATTGGCGTTCAATTGTTAAAGCATTGTGTTTAGTTACTGGGAGAAGACCTAGCGAAATTCTTGTGACAGCCAATTTCCAAAAGATATCGGAATACGCTGTAATCTTTACGGGACAGTTAAAAGCAAAACGAGAAATAAGAACAATGAACATGCCCGAACGAGTCAATGAAAAAATTATCATTCCCACACTGGCTACAATCGAACAAATCGAAAACGGTATTAACTTGTTAACAAAGGAAGGTAGACGAAAAGACCCTGGTGATAACTATATAAAAACGTGTGAAAATGTTGATAAACAATACAGCTCATCTTTTTCTCAATTTATGAAAGGCAGTGGTCAAACATTAAAAGACATGCGAAAAGTATATGCAGTAACTACATACGAACTATTTGGTCAAAAAGCTAATAAGTTGAAATGGTTCGCAAGGATATTAGGTCATAAAACATTAGACGCTTCTCAAAGCTACGTAAAATTTTCATTCCTGAAGAAATCAAAAGCGAAATCAACATTTGCGACGAAAGAGTCTACCAGCTAGTCAATAAAGGAATAATCTAATGTCAGTATCAGTAAATGAGATTTTCAAACTCGACCTTGAATCATTACCATCAATACCACTTATAGAGTTGAAAAACTTACCTGACATTTCAGGACATTATTTTTTGTATCGAGATACTGAGCTTGTTTACATCGGTGTTGCAAAAAATATTAAGAAGCGGGTAAAAGCGCATGGTAGAAAAATCAAAGAAGGTGCTAATTTTTACGATGGTATCAAATCGAGCGTGTATGGCAATGGCATTATATTGAGGAACGATTATTAATTAAAAAATATCGTCCTTTGTTCAATCAAGCGTTTAATCCCACTTATTGTAATGGCACTGTTCCATATCCCTATTGTTCAATAAAACCCTAACCACCCTCATAATTTCCACAATTTTTTCAAGAGCTTGAACGCCTTACTGTATATGCGTTTGAAGTGAATCTGCTTGGCTCATTGTGAGCTGAGTAGAATTGCTACAATCTTCTCCTGCTATAGATTTGCTGCTAAATGGAATTTGTTGTGATCAATCCATATATGCTCGCCGATGCTCCAACCTCTTATATCGCGCCAAAGGTCTTCTCGGCGTTCTATCAACGACGTGATCGGTAATTTTATCAAAGAGGCGCTCGACGATTGGTCGAGGAATAATGCCATAGGGTTCATAAAAATCAACTTCTGACCAAGGAATAAGCTCCTCCTCTAACCAAAATTCCTCACTCATATAACCTTGATACTGCAATTATTGGTATAACTGATAGTCACTTAAACGAACGAAAATGTCGCCATAGCTATATCCCTTAAGAGGACGAAGGGTATCGGGAAACAGTGTAAGAAATTCGTCTAAAGGCAACCAATCTTGGTAAGTGAATAAGGCTCTGCCTTGCGCTCTGAGATTGATATGCAATTCTCCAAACTGCTTCAAGTAATAGAGACAAGCGCGCGCTTGATTAACTTCATGTTGAGACAGGTGATATTCAAAAGATACTAAGGGTATAGGTTGCGTCAAACCTTTTAAGACCTCAAATTCCCATCCCTCTACGTCAATCTCGCAGTAGTCTGGTAGTCCGTGGTCTTCGATAGCTTGATCGAGGGTTATTACAGGTACTTGTATCTCATTTACAATCACCTCATGTAGCCAATCCCGCTTCAAACTTGAATGGGAATCGATAGCGCTAACGTATAGCGTAAGCTCTCCAGGTTCTGCACCAACAGCACACTCACGATCGATCAGTTTATTGGCGATCTCCAAGAAACAAAATACCTATGAGGCAGGTCGGATAAGAATATCCCATTTGGGCAAGAGGGGATTGCGTTGTA
>NZ_RSCK01000128.1:0-13720 GCF_003991895.1 Chroococcidiopsis cubana SAG 39.79 | reverse complement strand
CCTTGTCTCCCTTGTCCCCCTTGTCTCCCTTGTCCCCCTTGTCCCCCTTGTCTCCCTTGTCCCCCTTGTCTCTTCCCGCGTTGCCAACTTTGACTGTTGGGTTGTTTGTTAAATTCTGCCTTGGGAAACAATCGCTGTTCTATTTGTTCGTAACTGCCTTCAAAGTCACAATTTCCATAGAGGGGACATTCGCGACAGTAAACACCATTTGTATAACGTTCTAAATTTTCGCGGTTAAAGAAATAGGGTTTGTGGCTAAACGTACTTGCTACCCATTGCCAAGACATATTGTTACTCGCCGGATCGCCATCTAATAAATGTTCCAAAAACCAAATCGCCCCGACTTGCCAGCGGATACGTCGCCAATGCACCATGTAAGCAGCCATCCACATCCGGGCGTGGTTGTGTAAATATCCAGTTTGACGCATTTGTTGACTGAAACTGTCGATACAAACTAGCCCTGTCGTCCCTGTGGCGATATCTTCTGGTAGTTCGGGGGCGTACTCTTTGGTAGTGTAACCAGTTTTATATTCTTCTCGATCTTCCCAAATTCCGTTTCCTAATTTGACATATAGGCGTTGCCAATAATCGCGCCAGCCGAGTTCGTTAATTAATTTCGTTGCTTCATCCGGCTGCTGAATTTTGTTCAAGACATATTTCTTAACATCAGCGAGACTCAAAACTCCATAGCGAAGATAGGGTGAGAGACGAGTTACCGCACCCGTGAGAAAGTTGCGAGTTTTGGCGTAACCTGCCGGATCTACTGTTTGTAAAGCTTTTTCAGCAGCTTTGCGTCCCCCGACAGTCTCGCTGATATTATCATCTCGGCTAGCAGCAGTAGGAAATTGTTCTTTTAAGTAGGCTACCAGTTCTTCACGACTGGTAAATTCGCGTTGCATATCCTGAGTCATATCAGTTATTAGTTATCAGTTATCAGTAAGGAGTGGTTATGGGTAAAGGGTAATTGGTAGTTGGTAGTTGGTAGTTGGTAGTTGGTAGTTGGTTAAAAAGTGGTACGTGGTGCGTGGTGCATGGTAGTTTTGCTCCCTGGGCTCCCTGGGCTCCCTGGGCTCCCTCAGCTCGCTTCTCCCCTCAACTTCCTCAGCAACCTTGCGCTCCCTCAGCTCTCTTATCCCGACTCCCGACTCCTGACTTACTAAAGACAGGTAGGGTAAACCGAATTAGCGTTGGGGGGAATCTTTAGTTAAGTAAAGAGCGATCGCGTGGTTTAAGCCATTAAGATCCTGATTAAAGAACATTCACCACAACACTGATTTAGTATGCGGGAACAAGGCACAATCAGCATCCACACTGAGAATATTTTCCCCATTATTAAGAAATCTCTCTACTCCGACCATGAGGTTTTCTTACGGGAATTG
The DNA here is from genome assembly GCF_003991895.1 of Chroococcidiopsis cubana SAG 39.79. Lineage (NCBI taxonomy): Bacteria > Bacillati > Cyanobacteriota > Cyanophyceae > Chroococcidiopsidales > Chroococcidiopsidaceae > Chroococcidiopsis > Chroococcidiopsis cubana. The sequence goes on along the minus strand of NZ_RSCK01000128.1, from coordinate 12,341 downwards.
ATCTCTAATGCTGTCGATGCTATCCAAAAGCTGAAAATGGTATCCCGTGCTGGGGAGTATTCCGGCGATATAGGCGAACCAGAAATTCAAATTGCTATAGACAAAGATCGCAAAACTCTGTCCATCTCCGACAACGGTATCGGGATGACGGCGGAGGAAGTCAAGAAATATATCAACCAAGTGGCTTTCTCTAGTGCGGAAGAATTTATTCACAAGTACGAAGGGAAAGACCAACAGATCATCGGTCATTTTGGCTTGGGTTTCTACTCTTCCTTTATGGTGGCGCAAAAAGTCGAGATCGATACCCTGTCATACCAAGCAGGTGCGCCAGCCGTCCATTGGAGTTGTGATGGTTCCCCAGAGTTTATTTTAGAAGATTCATCTCGGAGCGATCGCGGTACGACTATTACCCTGCACTTAATGGAAGACGAGCAGGAGTACGTAGAAGATGCACGTATCAAGCAACTTGTCAAGACTTATTGCGATTTTCTGCCTGTTCCCATCAAACTGAATGGCGAGGTTATCAACCAGCAAAAAGCACCTTGGCGAGAGTCAGCTAATAATCTCACCAAAGAAGATTATTTGGAATTTTACCGCTACTTATATCCGTTTCAAGAAGAACCGCTGCTGTGGGTACATCTCAACACCGACTATCCCTTCATCCTCAACGGGATTTTGTATTTTCCTAAACTCAGACCGGATGTAGATGTCACCCAAGGACAGATCAAACTATTCTGCAACCAAGTCTTTGTTAGCGACCATTGCGAAGAGATTATCCCGCGATTCTTGCTACCCATGCGGGGAGTGATTGACAGCACAGATATTCCTCTCAATGTCTCCCGCAGCGCCTTGCAAACAGACCGGACGGTAAGGAAAATTGCCGATTATATTTCTCGTAAAGTCGGCGATCGCCTGAAAGAACTTTATCGCAATAGCCGCGAAGAATATATCAAAGTTTGGCAAGACGTAGGTACGTTTGTCAAATTTGGTTCCCTTAACGACGAGAAATTCAAAAAACAAGTCGAAGATATCGTCATCTACCGCACAACCTATGAAACGCCTGTAGTGGCTGCGTCCTCACCTGCGACAGAAACACCAGTCGTCCAAGTGCAAGCAGAAGAGGGAGACGCATGGCAAGACGTACAACCAGCAGAATCTACTCCCGACTCAGGTACGGGCGTGCAGGAGAACGCCCCTACGACTTCCTCCTATACCACGCTGAAAGAATACCTGGAACGTAACAAAGAACGTCACGAGAATCGCGTTTACTATTGCACCGATGAAGTTACCCAAGCTACTTATGTAGAACTGCATAAGAAGCAGGGTTTAGAAGTCCTATTTATGGATTCCTTTATCGATACTCACTTTATTTCTTTCCTAGAAAGAGAGTATTCAGACGTTAAATTCTCTCGCGTTGATTCTGACTTAGATCAAACTCTACTTGACAAAGATAAAGCTGGGGAAATTGTCGATCCAACTACGAACAAAACTCGCAGCGAATTAATCAAGGAATTGTTTGAAAAAGCCTTGAATAAACCCAAACTCAATATCCGTACCGAAGCATTAAAATCTGACGATCCGCAAGGTACGCCCCCAGCAATGGTGTTGTTACCTGAATATATGCGCCGCATTCAAGAAATGAGTGCTTTTGTCCAGCAGCAAACAGCACAGTTTCCTGACGATCATATCTTGCTAGTTAATACCGCGCATCCGCTGATTCAAAACTTAGTCAGCCTCAGCCAAGGTAGTATTATCCAAGGTGAAGGACAGTCACCAAGTGCCGAATTAGCTAATTCAATTTGTCAACATGTTTATGACTTAGCATTGATGGCACAAAAAGGATTTAATGCTGAAGGTATGAAATCTTTTGTCGAGCGTTCTAATCAGGTATTAACTCGTCTGACAGATCGCGCTACTAGTGCTTAAGGCGGCTATGAGTCGCCCCGCCCAAATTTGGCACAGCTTGTAGGGTGCGTTTTGAAAACGCACCTTACCACTACTATACGCAGCCTGGTTGGCTCCCAATAATACCATGTTTACATGGTATTATTGGATAATCTTAGAGAAACAATGCGCTATGTTTACCGTCAAACTCAAAAACGGAGAGACTATTCAAGTTCCTATAGAAGAACTTGAAGAATTTTTAGAAAAAAATCGCGATCGCATAGAAATTCAGCACAAGCAAATGGGAAAACGGCGTGTTGCTCCTGTGTCTTCTTCCCAGTAACTAACAATATATAATTACCGTCACATTGAGTGAAGAGTATATATATTCTTCTCGGTCAAGTTCCTCGTCAGTTTCAGCGACGAAAACGTTACATTTTTGAAATAGTCTATATTCTGTCTTTGAATTATCCTGAGAGGATGGAATGTACTCTTGTTCTATCCCAAGCTCAACATAGACGGGAAAACTTCTTTGTCTTTGTATCTTACCATATACGTATCCACCATTTTCGCCTGCTTCAAACTCCTCACGTAAAGTTTTGACTCGAATCATTGTATCTAATAATAACTATCTACTAAAGCAAGAATAGTATAAAAAACAATATCCACGTGTTCAACCTAGCATTGCATTCCATCAGAATTATTTCCAGATTTAAATTTAACAGCACAACAAGTCATCAATTGTGGATAACGTAGGGGCGGGTTCACCAAGATCTCAATCTAAAAACAGACATGTTTAGTAAACCCGCCCTTACGGGATATATAGTCAATCAAATAGATTTTGTATGATTACCGATATTTGGACTGTCATCTGGAAAGAATGGCGCGAATTACTATTTCAGCGCGGTAGCATTAAAACAACAATCCTAAGTTGGCTACCTTTAATATTAATATTTGGCTTGCTTATGCCCATTCAGATTGGTACATTTTGGGTAGACTCTCCCTTCACAATTGCTTATTGGGGTTGGCTACCAACTTTACCAGTTATGGCGCTGATTGCTGATAGTTTTGCTGGAGAAAGAGAGAGACATACTTTAGAAACTTTATTAGCAAGTCCTCTATCAGAAGCAGCAATTCTATTCGGTAAAATTATTACAGTTGTTATCTATGGTTTTTTATTAACGTTAATAGTTTTAATAACAGGTTTGATAGCTGTTAATTTAACTCATAACACGGGAGAAATCTTACTCTACCCCATAGGAATAACTTTAACTGGAATTGGATTGGGAATTCTGACAGCTACAGCTATGGCGAGTATAGGTGTCATTGTCTCTCTCCGCAGTCCCACAGTCAAACAAGCAGCCCAACAATTAGCTTTTGTCTCTATTGCCTTAACTTGGATTCCGCTTTTAAGTTTGAGTCTAATGCCAACTCATTTACAAACAAGTCTTTTAAAGGCTGCCAAAAATACTAATATGACTCAAATAATTTTGATAGCATTAGTTATTTTAGCAGCAATTAACGCGGGATTATTGCTAATAGCAATCAAAAGATTCAAGCGATCGCGCCTAATTCTCGATTAGGTAGGTGCGTTAATTAACGCACCCTACTGTTTAACCAAGGTTGGCAGATTTACGCGCAGTTTCTTGAAGATTGCTTCCCGTGCTTGGTTAGCTAAAGTATCATCTAAAGGTGCAAGTGCAATTGATTCTTGATATTTTTGTTTCAAGGTAGTTTGAATCAACCAATCAGCTAAAAATGGATTTTTAGGTAACAGGGGACCATGCGAATAAGTCGCGATCGCATTTTGATAAACTGCTCCTTCTGTACCATCTTCACCATTATTTCCTAAACCATATATTACCCGTCCCAACGCCTCCACTTGACTTAATTTTGTGCGCCCGCCATGATTTTCAAAACCAATCAAGTAGGGTGGCGAACCTATCATTGCTATTAATTCCTGTGCTAACTTTTTAGCTGTCACTTCAATAACTAAATTCCCGATACAGCGACGCGCATTTAACCCGGGATGGATAGAAACAAAATCAAATAATCCCAGTCCCTCAATTCGTTGTCCTTCTCCTGGTTCGTAGTAATGTCCTAATAATTGCGGCGCACCACAAGTAAAAATTCCTGGCGTACCAGTTTCGATTTTGTCTCGTAACGCCTCAGCTTTAGCACCGCGCAAGTCGCGCATGACAATTTCTTGCTGTCTATCTTGCGCACCACCACCGACGAGGATATCGACTTGGTAAAAATCTTGAGCCGTAGAATCCCGATCTAAAGGTAATATTTTCACTGTATAATTGCGCCATTCACAGCGCCGCTGGATACAAATAACATTACCGCGATCGCCATAGGTACTCATTAAAGTTGGATATAACCAGCCAATTGTAATTTCCATTTCCAGATTCATATATATTTCTTGCTCAATTCCAAGTTAAATAAAGACTTTTATACTTCTCGATCTTGCTTGCAACTAGCTGAGTATTTTGGAGATCGGGACAAAATTCAACTACGTCTTTAGCAAATTTTTCAATATCTGTAGGTGGTCTTACAAACTCCAGACTCAAACTACTTTTACTAGCGAATATAATTTCAAATTCACACACTTCCCGCCACGATTTTAATTTATTAATTATGTCTTTAGGAGAAATATCATAATTCCACCCATTAGTCTGATGAATCTTAATAATATCCCAAGGTTCTTCACCCTTAAAAACTGCAATTCTTAATTCTGCTTGTGTGACATAATTTAAAACTCTAGAAATATATTGGTTCAACCTGTTTTTCTCTGGAGTCAAACCAACTCGATTTTCGCAGCTTGTCAGATAGCCGTGTGGATTCAATGATTGTTTTAGCTTGACAAAAATATCCCGATAATCTATGTAAGATGGGATGATAATAGACAAGCCTTCTACTAAAAGATTGCCTCCATAGTTGTAGACTCCGTAAATATCTTGCTCAAATTCAAGATAGTAAGCTGGCAAAATTTCATTTACACAACTCAATTCGCTATCTTTGAGATACACCTCTTGTTTTAAAAGAATTTTCTGCATTTTGACTTGGCATTCTTGCTTAATCATCTCCAAAACAGACTCATCAAAATCGATTTCAGCAGCTAAATGTCTTTCTGTCTGAGATAAAAGCATAGTCAGTTATCAGTTATCAGTTCATTCCAACTTACGACTTACGACTTACGATTTACAACTTATTACAAAATCTTTCTTCCCGTCAAAATCTCCCGCACTTCTAACATGGCAGAATATGTAGGCAAAATGTGTAATGTCTCATGTGCTGGAGTTTGTTCCAAAGCAGTCGCGATCGCCTCTTTTAAATCTTCCTTCACAACCAAATTCATTTTGCTATCTATCTCCGGCTGACTGTAACGCAAACGCAAAGCCATATCGTAAACGCGATCGCCACTGACTATTAAAGTCCCTCCTCGTTCGACTAACTTTTCTGTATCCACATCCCAAATCCACGAAACATCTGTACCATCGGGTATTCTGTCATTCAAAACCATCAACACAGGCGCAAGTTGACGCGATTCCGCTTCGATTTGCCTCTCGCCTCTTACCTCATTCACTGCCCGAATTGTTTCATTCATCCCCACAGGATTTTTAGACAAGAGAATGCGGACGTGTTTACCGCGAACTTGCAACTCCTCAGCCCGTCCAAAAGCCGCCTGAAAGTTAGCTATAGTATCGCGGATTATCGCTTCATCTACGCCAAGTTGCTGTGCTGATAACACCGCTGCTAGAGTATTGTATTTGTTATACAACCCAATTAAAATTTGCTCCCATTCCCGACTAGCGATCGCCAGAGATGGTTTGTGAAAACCACAGTTAGGACAGTTATAATCTCCCTGGTGTGAAAGATAAACCCCTTGATAAACCAGGCGAGTACCGCAACTGGGGCAATAAATTGAGTCTACAGCATGGGGAATTTCATCAAGATAATGTTCTGGTTCGCTCAAGCCAAAGAATAAAACATTTTGACTGAGTTGTTGCCCCATGTAAGCCAAGGTAGGATCGTCAGCATTGGCAACAATAATAGTTTCTGACGGTAAAGGTGCGATCGCTTGTCCCCAACGCCTGCTAATTGTATCGACTTCCCCGTAGCGATCCAGCTGATCGCGAAACAAGTTTAACGCCAGAATTAGCCGAGGTTGTAGAGGTGCTAACACCTTGGGAACAATATTTTCGTCTACTTCTAAAATGGCAAAGTCTGCATCTAACGTACCGATGGGATTAGTATTTTGTAACAGCGCTGTCATCAAACCATTTTCTAAATTCGCCCCCGCTGCATTGTGGACAACCCGCCAACCTTGACGTTCCAACATCGTGCGTAGTAGTAAGGATGTGGTAGTTTTACCGTTCGTCCCCGCAATGAGAATAACTCCTTGCTTCACTTGACAACTTAGCAGTTGCAACAACTTTGGCTGAAGACGACGGGCAATTTCTCCTGGTAAAACGCTAGCCGCACCCAGACGTAGCGATCGCACCCCGAAAGTCACGGTTTTTGCTGTCAATACAGCCGCACCCAAGCGCAGTCTATCCATCAATTGCATTTTTCCCACAGCTCGATCTCAATCCGGTTGTATTACTGTATTGTTGTACTGCCTTTTTGGGAAAAGAGGAGGGCTGTTGTTGATTTTTAACGATCTGTCCCACACAAACTGTAGGGGCGCACACAATGTAGGGGCGCACACAATGTAGGGGCGCACACAAACTGTAGGGGCGCACACAAACCGTAGGGGTGCACACAAACTGTAGGGGCGCACACAAACTGTAGGGGCGCACAGCTGTGCGCCCCTACAAATACATATCCACCGAGATTAGCTATCCGAACCGCGATTGAAAGAGGAATTAGCCAAAAGATCCGATCGCGTGACTGGGGCAGCATAGTAACTAGCAATAATCGCTACCATAAACCACCAAATCGTGTTGATTTCAGGACGATACCAGACAGTATCGGCGATATTGTGAACCAGAGTTCCAAATAAAGCCGCGATCGCCCCAATTAACCAAAATGCTTCTCGACTGCCAGTTTGCCGCAAACGGCGCAGTTGTTGCAACCCTGAGTTGAAGGTGACAACCAGTAACCATAACAAGCAAGCTAAACCAACCAAACCAGTTTCTACGGCTACTTCCAACAAGATTGAGTAGGCACTTAGGGCATTGTAACGAGGCAATTGGTAAAGCGGATAAATTTTGTTAAAGGCAGTGTTCCCAGGACCGATCCCTAAAATCGGACGGTCTTTAATCATCTCAATCACTGCTATCCAAACGTTGATGCGAAAATTGTTGCTGCTGTCACCCCTTCCAGCGAAGATACTCAAAAAGCGATCGCGGATTGGTTCGACAAACAACACCCCACCTACTAATACCAACGTTACGCCACCGATAAGCAATGGTAGCGACCAAGTACGCCAAAATGGGGGGAAATGGACGCTCAACACATACACCAATAGTACCAACACGGCAAAAATCGCTACGAGTAATCCCATCCAACCACCACGACTAAAGGTGAGGACGAGACAGGCACTATTGACAACGAACATTGTTAGTGCTAGCAACTTGGGAACCCAGCGCTGCCAAGCAAAGACAGCAACCAGACTCAAAACCACGGCTGGTAGTAGATAGCCAGCTAGCAAGTTAGGATTGCCAAGATAGCTGTATACGCGGGTAATGCGGGTGAGATTAGATTGAGTATCGACCCAAGTAGCTAGAGCATTTGCCCCATAAAACCACTGCTGCAAACCGTAAATGCTCACAATCAGCGCTACGTGGAGGTAGAGGGTAATCAGCCAAGAACGAATGCGGGGCGATCGTAAAATCCTCGCAGTCAAGGCAAACAGAACTAAATATAGCGTCAACTTTTGCCAACCTACGAAAGCAGCGGCTTTGACGGGCGATAGTGCTGTAGCTACTGTAGAGATACCCCAGTAAAGCAATACCAATAAATGAATTGGAGTCAGAGTATTGGCACGCTCTGAAGCATAACGCCGTTCGTCTGTTAAAGTCAGCAGTACCCAGAAGCTAGCACAAGCAAAGAGTAACACGCCAATTAGGTCGTTGGAGACAAATGGCGCGAGCGCAAAGACCAAACTGACTAATAAAGCTGCTAAGGCTTCCGACCATTGCATCAGCCAGCTACCCTGTCGCCAAGTACTAAATAGCCCGACAACAGAACGGTGTAAGTAGCTTGCACGTCGCCATTCTTGCAGCGGCAAGCTAGATAAAGTAAATTGCTGCCAAACTGAGTTCATAAACATGAGCTGCGAGATAGGGATTGGTCTATCTTAAGTCAACGTTAGGCTGACTTGACTTACCATAATTGCGAATTTTATTTGCTTTAGCTTAATACACAATGTCAGTCACAATTATCTCTACAAGTTTACGATTGTGATTGAATACATTCCTGGTGGTATCCATTAGTACTTGTAAGTTGACAAGAAAATGCTGAGTACTCTCAGTTACGCGCGATCGCTTTGCCACAAGTCTTTCTTGTTTCTCCCCACAATTCTGTTGGAATTATAGAAATTATCAAGGGCTATTGATGTCCGCACGCTAGGTTTTTTTCTCTATAATTGTTCAGTGGGCTATAGCAAGGATAAAGTTATATCTAGAGATAGATAGGATTTTTAAAAAAAGTCAATAACAATACATTTCGGTTACACATGCTTAAAATATATTTATGGATTTCTCAACCTTTCTCCAATTTGTTCTAAGTACTGAAGCTATTACCTATAAAAAATGCAGTGCATTTTGTATCATAGATCCATTTATAATACCAAAATAAATTATTGCGAGTAGCAAGAGATATTGCCAAATTACTACTCGTAAATATAAAATCTTACCAAATTCTTAAAGGGCAATTGACAACCAAGTGTTAAACACGAAATGAAGTCAATTGACTGAAAATAACTCTGCAAATGTTCTACAAATATGAAATACGGCTTGTGGTTGCGAAAGAGCGTTCGACCAACTTTGCTTAGTTTTGCTATTATCGCAACAACATTATTCAACCCATCTGTTGTGCGGGCAGATAACTGGCGGGTGGTATTCGAGGATGAATTCAATGGTACATCTCTCGATCCGCTCAAATGGGATACTTGCTATTGGTGGCATTTGGGAAGGGGATGTGCCAATCATGGAGCGCAAGAAATCCAATGGTTTTTACCAGAGGAAGTGCTGGTACAAGATGGAATTTTGCGTTTACGCACTCAAAAACGCATTTGGAATGCTTATAATGCTACATTCCAGTACACTTCTGGGATGATTTCTTCCCACCAAAGGTATGCATTTCAGTACGGCTTTGTAGAAATACGTGCCAAAGTACCTAAAGGTAGGGGTTTTTGGCCTACGATGTGGCTTGCCGCAGAGGATAGAAACTGGCCTCCAGAAGTGAATATCGGGGAGTTTTTTGGTTCAGATACGAAAAGCGTGCTGATGGTCTTGCACTATATCAACGATCGCGGTAAGCCCACATACTCATCTTTATCGTGGGGTAATAACTTTGATTTTTCAGAAAACTACCACGTTTACGCAGTGCTATGGGAACCAAATGCCATAATTTGGTACGTAGATGGAGTGGAGCGGATGCGCTATACAAACAGCCAAAATATTCCCCAAAAACCAATGTATATTTTAACGACTCTAGCACTCGGTCCCATTTGGACGAATAAACTTCCAGATGAATCCACACCGTTTCCTAGCTATTTTGACATTGACTATATTAAAGTTTGGCAACGCCAATAAGGAACATTGCTAAGGCTAACAACTGTATAACTTTTAAAGCCGATCGCATTTTTATTTCAGATGCAAGTGCGATCGGCTCGAACTGCATTAAAATTAAATTTCAGCATTAGCTTGCGCCAATGTTAACTCAGGAAGACTGACGACATAACGATAGCCAGATTCTGGAGTGCCTAAAATATCAATTTGACCACCGTGTAGTTCTGCTAAAGCGCGGCTGAGCAACAAGCGTAGGCTTTCACAAGAACGATTGAAGCTATTGACATTGACTAATTCTGTCTTGTCTTCCCCGCGATCGTCATGCTCGTGCATCGACTTCTTGCTTTTTGACTCCTGCCTTTCGTCGCCAGTACGAGAACCATGAAAAGCAGAAATTTGCCCTAAGTAGGGATCGACGGGGGTTAATCCTTCTCCTAACCAAGGATGAGAAACTGAAATTGCCAGATTCAAAAGATTACTTTGTCCCCCGCGATCGAGCGTAGAGTTGCTTTTATAGGAAATGTGAATGCGGATCGCACTCCCACTAGTAGCAGCTTGAATCATACTCGATATGAGGTGATAGATTAGCTGTCTTACCTTGTCTTTATCCAGCACCCACATACGACTTTTCGCAGGCTCTAGCGACAGTCGTAATTTTTGTTCTTTGCGTTTGGCGACCTCATCTAAAGTGTTGAGTATCTGCTGGCAAAGCATTTCAATATCTACAGTCGTTAAATTAAGACCAAGGGAATATTCTTCTACGACTCCCAACTGAGACACTTCATTAACTAGGGAGAGGAGATATCGACCGCTATTTTGAATAATTTCGAGATATTCTTTCTGTTTCGTCGTCAAAGGACCGTAAATTTCTCGTCCTACGACATTTGCCATTCCTAAAATTGATGTTAGAGGAGTTCTGAGTTCTTGGGTGAGCTGCTCTAGCAACTTGAGTTTAACTTGGACAATGGAAAGGGCTTCTGGTGAAGCAGTAGGAGGTGAGAAAGAAATTGCTGGTGCAGGGTTGAGAACTGGCGGTGCAATCTCGATTGCCTGCTGTTCTAGTGGCTCCAACTGCTGCATTTTGAGTAGTCGATTGCGCTCGAATTCACTCATACTCCAGCGAGCCATGAGTTCGAGAAATTTCATTTGTTGGATGCTGAAATTGCGAGTTTCTAAATCCATCACCGCGATCGCACCCAAGCATAAACCGGAGGAGTCAATCAATGGAACTCCCAGGTAAGCAAGAATACCGTAACGCTGGACTAAGACGCTGTTGGCAAAGGCAGGATGAGTGCGGGTATCGCCAACGTTAATTATTTGACTCGTTTCAACAACTTGGGTACAAAAAGATTCGTGGATTGGTAATTGTCTTTCCTGCGCTAGTGGATTCATCAGCCCCAAACGCGACAAACCCACTGCTGATTTAAATACGTGGCGATTACGGTCTAAAAACCCCAAAATGCAGATCGGCACTTCTAACAGGTGGGCGGCGGTTTGAGTTGCTTCCTCAAAAACTGGTGTCGTTTGAGCTTCCAACAAGCCCAGATCCGACAACGCCTTCATGCGCCGATCTATCATTGGATCTACGCCAGTATCCCCTCGACACAATAATTTGTTTTCTGGCTCCACCATTTACCAATCCACCTTACACTGCAAGAAAGCGATCGCACCTGCGACATGAATGTTGTGCTGTATCTAACCCTAGATTCAGGGATATCTACTAGACTTAAGATTCCCGATTTTTATTCAGGATCAACAATTGGGCGCAGAAAGATTTTGCTAACTCTTAAGGAGTTGGTAATGGGTAGTTGGTAGTTGGTAGTTGGTGATTGTTCTCCTTTGTCTTCCTGGTCTCCTTGTCCCCCTACTCCCTGCTCCCAGCTCGTCCCTGCTCCCTTTTTCCCCAGGCTGGATGGGAAAATAGTGCGGCGATCGCACGATTGCCGCGTAGCTGATTTGACAAAGGTAGGTGTCCTATGGGAGCGTCAAGGCTCCAAGTAAATCCATCAGGGTAGCGCGTCCAGGTGTTGCCGTTTTTCCAGCCAATTTTTGCCCATAGTTTTTCCCAGTTTTTGCCTAAAGTTAACCAGAGTCCTCGCTGCACGGAAAAGCCAAATTTTCCTTCAGAGTAAACTGACCAGAGGGTATCGACAGTTTGCAAATCGAGAATAGGAAATCTTTCGACTTCTGTAAAATACAGCCACTTGCGCTGTACGGCAGTTGCGCCAGCCAGTTCGCAAAGTTTTTGTAGCGTCACGCGGTCTGCTGCTTGGAAGTCTCCCTCAATCAACAACTGTTGTAAGGAACTGTAATCGATATTAGATTGCGATCGCAGTGTCACAATTCCAGCGGGAAAGTGAGTTTGCAAAAGTTCCCGTGCCGGAGAAAACTTGGAATGATAGAGGATTTGGTAGATTTTGCCATCAATCCAAGTTGGTAGGCGATCGCGGCGTTGTAGCAAAAATTCCATCAACACTTCTAAACCTGGCTCGCCTAGTGTTGCTAGCTGTTGAATCAGTTGCTGTTGAACTTTTTCCGATCCAGACGAAAGCTGCAAGCGGAGAGCAGAAAAGTCAATGGGAGTATCTGATGTCGTGGTTGGGTTAGTCATGCTCTCACTAGAAACGCACAAAGTTCAGCACCGATCGCTAATTTTAACTATATTACGCAGAAGCCAGAAGTCAGAAGTCAAAATTGAGGAGACAGGAGACAGGA
>NZ_RSCK01000127.1:6357-13926 GCF_003991895.1 Chroococcidiopsis cubana SAG 39.79 | reverse complement strand
GGACAAGGGGGACAAGGGGGACAAGGGGGAATAACTACCAACTACCAACTACCAACTACCAACTACCCATTACCCATTACCCATTACCATTTACCCATTACCCATTACCATTTACCCATTACCATTAAAATGATATAAGTCATGAGTTAAATTCAGATCGAGTGGGAGACAGCGACTTACTTAAGGGAATTAACCTGTACCTGGTGGGAATGATGGGTGCGGGTAAGACGACAATAGGAAAAATACTAGCAGCCCAACTCGGTTACGGGTTTGTCGATACGGATGCAGTCATCGAACAACTGACACAAAAATCAATTAACCAAATCTTTGCTGAAGAGGGAGAAACAACGTTTCGGCAGATAGAAACTAAAGTCTTATCAGAAGTTTGTGCCTACACTCGTCTCGCCATTTCTACTGGTGGCGGAATAGTACTGCGGCGAGAAAACTGGAGTTATTTGCATTATGGCTTAATTGTTTGGCTGGATGTGCCGGTCGAACAACTCTACAGCCGCTTAGCAGAAGATAATACTAGACCTTTACTACAAGATCCCGATCCAATTGGAAAACTGCGATCGCTCCTCGATGAGAGGCGATCGCTCTACGCCGAAGCTGACTTGCACATTACCCCTCATCCCCAAGATACGCCAAATGCGATCGCAGCACAGGTATTAGAAGCAATTCCTTCAGTGTTGAAAGCGGGAGTCGGCAGTCGGGAGTAAGGAGTCGGGAAAGGAGGACAAGGAGGACAAGGAGGATAAGGAGGACAAGGAGGACAAGGAGGACAAGGAGGACAAGGGAGCAACTACCAACTACCAACTACCACTCTTCACTGATAACTGATAACTGAATCACTGATAACTGAATCACTGATAACTGTCAGCATACTGCCAAGCTTGCTCGAACTGCTTTTGGACGACTTGAGCTTCCGCTTGCTTGTTCTGTGCTTTAAGGCTTTGCATTAACCCATAGAGAGACCAGCCGTTTTCGGGATAAATATTCAAATCATCTCGATAGGCTTGTTCTGCTTGGGCAAAGCGACGTGCTTTGAGTAAAATACCTCCTAGCGATTGCCGTGCAGGTTGAGACCAGTCAGCAGGCTCGGTATAAACAAGAGCATCTTCTAGCTTGACCGCTGTTTGCAAGTGCGCAATCGCCTGCTGGTAATTTTTCTGCTGTGCGGCAATTTCACCTGCTAGCACTTGGGAAGCAATATTTAAGATACTTGCCGTTGAGTTAAAGCCCCAAATTTTGATGTCTTGCAAGGCTGGAATCGCGGCGATCGCTTGTAGTTGTTTTAATTCCCGCATTGCTGGTTTAATTTGACCTTTGGCAGCAAAAGCGCGTCCGCGTGCGTAGTGCCAAACTCCCGAAGGATATTTCAGATCTTTTGCGGGTGCAGAGGTTGAGAGAATCCGATCCCATTGACCAAACCGAATATAGGTATACATGGGAATCGTATAGAAGTGCTGCAAGGCTCCAGCAAAATCGGGCTGTCGCATGAGTTTTGCATCTACTTTAGCTGTGTGAAGTGCTGCCTGGGTTGCGACTTTACTCTGTCCGGTCATTAAGGCGGCGAACCAGAGAAAATGATGGTTGTGGGGCATATAAGCCAACGGATAAATTCCCTCTACCTGGTTCCGAGCCGCGTAAGCGTTGTCAGCAGCAATCCCGCGTTGATTGGACAGTACGGCATCGTGATATCTGCCTACACGAATATAGATGTGCGATGCCATGTGTACTAAGTGACCGGAATTGGGAACCAGTTGCATCAGGCGATCGGCAGACGCAACTCCCAAATCGGGACGTTCTTTCTCTACGGCATGAATGTAGAGATGGTTAGCACCAGGATGGTTGGGATGTTCTTGTAGAATTGACTCTAAGGTGGCGATAATTTCTTTACCTGTTGGTTTAAGCGTGCCATCTTCCTCCCAGTAATCCCAGGGAGTTGTGTCCATTAAAGATTCAGCAAACAAAGTTGCTGCATCTGGATCGTCTGGGTAGCGTTGGGCAACTTCTCGCATGGCGTTAGCATAGGCAAGATCGAATGACTTGCGGTCGTCAACTGGCTGCGATGGGTAACGTTTTGCTAATGCTTGAATGTAAGCCTTTTCTTTGTCACTAGCATTTTTACTCAGCTTAAGTGCTTGCTGGAGCGATCGCCAAGCTTCAGATACGGCTTCTGGCTCCATCGGTGCGTTGATGTTGGGTCCAAGGACGAGGGCAACACCCCAGTAGCAAATCGCACATTCAGGATCGAGTTTAGCAGCCTGTTTGAAAGAACGGGCTGCTTCTGCATGATTGAACCCATATGCTAAGGTTAAACCTTGGTCAAAGTAGCGTTGAGCGAGTTTTGAATTCGTTGAAATAGGGTGGTGGAGATTACCGAGATCGTCAAACAGCGTTGCAGTGGGTTGAGATGATGTTGCTTGAGTAAGGTGCATCGCATGAGGGTTAGACGGTGCGCGATCGCGGTTCGATTCTTTTGCCACTGCTAATTTCAATGGTGCAGACTGAGTGACAGCTAGTCCTAACGTTATTAATAGCGCCCAAATAAATAGCGTGAGGCGTTTAGAGACGAAAGACATATGTTCTCCAAAAATTGAAATTCGTGAAATTCTGTTATGTGTTATACCTACACGTGGTCTTCCAGAAAATTTCAGAATAGGAGAAACAAAAATATACAGAAGCAATACATCTGTGGGGGCGCACAGCTGTGCGCCCTACAAATACGTGTACCTCATTCAATTGAAAATTGCGATAAATGCACCCCGGTTGAACTTAAGGTAATGGCGCTGTGGAGTTGACGCTATAACTGAAGGTAACTTTACCAAGCTGCGATCGCAATTGCGGATATTGTGTCTCAGGAATGATGAAGTGAATGTAAGAAATTTTGTCATCGTCTTGTTTGACAAAACCGTAGCCCAACATTTTGCTTGTTTTACCTTGCAGGTTGGTCACTGCATAACTCCAATGAACTTGCAGCCAACCACCACTCGCTGGTTCGGTGGCAGCTAACTGAAAATCAGGATTGGCACGATACTGTTGTTGGGCTGCTCTGGCTAAAAATCGGCTCAATCTTGCTTGGGGAATTTGACCTTTTTGCTGAAATGCTTCTCTGGTAAAGACATCAACTACAATAGCTGCATTATTTGTCGGATCGTACCAGCTTACAATTGCTTCACCTGTCGTACTGCGATCGCGACGCTGCCAGTTTTCCGGTACGTCTATGGAAAACAGATTGGTATTGTAAGTATAAGTTTTTAGCCGACCGATTTTCACTTGCTCGTTCAAGTTTGATGTTGTCGATGCTGGCTGCGGAGAAACACCATTTGGCTGATTGTTAGTTGTTGACGAGGAATTCAAGTCACTCGGTTTGCCGTTTTGCTCTGCGATCGCTGTAGGAGAGTCATTATTGATAGAATTCGTTTTTGGTCTTGTTACATAGCTGATTGCAACAAATAGTACGGCTAAAGCTACTAAGCTACCGCAAAGAATTAAAGCAGCTTTTGCCAAAGTGACTAGTTTACTAGTAGCAGAGGTTTTAGCTTTTTCACGATTAGCTTTACCTGAAGTAACGCCTGTCTGAATTTCTTTTCTCTCTACTTGCTTGGGAGGCGTAGAAACTGCCGTTGGTGGCGGAGGAGAGGATTCTGGAATAATTGTCTGTGAAGCAGGATTTGGTGGAGTTGTAGTCGGTGGTGCTTGTGGCGCACTAACTCTCGGTGGAGTAGGATTTGGTGGAGTTGCACTCGCTGGCGTTTGCGGCGTACTAACTCTCGGTGGAATAGGAGTGGATGGAGTTGCACTCGCTGGCGTTTGCGGCGTACTAACTCTCGATGGAGTAGGAGTCGGTGGAGTAGGATTTGGTGGAGTTGCACTCGGTGGTGCTTGCGGCGTACTAACTCTCGGTGGAGTAGGATTTGGTGGAGTTGCACTCGGTGGTGCTTGTGGCGCACTAACTCTCGGTGAAGCAGGAGTCGGTGGAGTTCCACTCGGTGGTGCTTGTGGCGTACTAACTCTCGGTGAAGCAGGATTTGGTGGAGTTGCACTCGCTGGCGTTGGCGGCGCACTAGCTTTCGGTGGAACAGTATGAGTGTCGAGCTGCTGCAAAGCTGCTAACATAGCAGGCGCATTCATGTAGCGATCGCGGGCGGATGGTTGTATTGTTTTATCTAAAATCGCCGCAAATTTTGGACTCACATTTAATGTTTGCTGTCGCCAGTGGATCTCACCCGTCAAAGGGTTAGTTTTCAGTTCTTGCGGCATCTTACCTGTCAGTAAATAAATTGCTGTCAAGCCTAAAGCATATAAATCGCTAGCAAATAAAGGTTTTCCCGCTGCTTGTTCGTTGGGAATAAATCCTGGCGTACCTACCACAATCGAACTTGTGGCACGACCGGAAGCCGTTACCATCGTTCCCATGATTTCCTTAATCGTGCCAAAATCAACTAGGACGGGTTTGCTATCTCGCGATCGCCAAATAATATTGTCTGGTTTTAGATCGCGGTGAATAATACCTTGACTGTGAATGTATTGCAGAACTGGCAGTATATCTAATAGTATTTCTTTAACTTCTCGTTCGCTAAACAGTCCTACTTGCTGGACGCGATCGCTCAGAGTTTGACCTTGAATCCACTCTTGAACTAAATAAAATTCTCCAGCCTCTATAAAATAGGCATACAAACGAGGGATTTGACTATTGATATCGCCTAGCGTTTCTAAAGTTGCGGCTTCACGCTGAAATTTTTCTCTGATTATTCGATCGACCTGGGGACTGTTTTCGATCGGTTTGAGCTGCTTAATGATACATTTCTTACCAGAAGGCATCTGAGTGTCTTCTGCTAAAAAAGTCTTCCCAAACCTCCCATTTGCTAGTTCTCGCAGCACTCGGTAACGATTTTTTAACAAGATTGCTGCCATCGGAAGTTGCTGATTTTCAGTTTTAGTTCTAACATACCACGTTCGGTTGTCAGTTATCAGTTGTCAGTATAGAGACATTACATGTAACGTCTCTACTGCTGGTCGAATCGCTGCATAAACTAACTGAGGGCAACCTAAGTAACATGTAACAAGCATTGCGCAGTAGGAGAAACCCCATGCACGCTAACATCTGGTCTATCTTTGCTATCTTAGCTGTACTAGTTCAAGTTATCCCTGCTGTAGTTGTCTTATACTTAGCATCGGCAACGGATCGGCAAGAATGGTTTTGCTAGAAAACTTTACTAACTAGAAAACTTTACTAAGTCGAACTCTGCAAAATAATGAAATTTTGTTACGACATCTACTGCTACTTTCGGTTAATCTGGAGTTAAGCTTATGTTGAGTTTCAGTAAAGATTTAATAAAGACTACGGCTGGTTTTGACACTTTGGCTGGGAAAATACTTAAATTAGTGATGTAAGAAAATTTCTTCTTTGCTTCTCGATCTTGGCATCATCGAGGCGCAAAACTCGCTATACAAAAACACGAGAAAGATAACTGTGACGCTGTCTACCTTGCAGACAGATAGCAAAGGGTGCTAACTACAGCCTATTTGCAATGCTAAGCAGCATTACAATATCGATTTAAACAAAACAAAGCTAAAAAAAATTAAGCACGGTTCCCGACTTTAACCAAACTCTGAGGAAGTTAGGTTTACCACTTAAGGCAGAGCATTCTATAGCTTTTGCTTGCATCTCTGCAACATTTGCTATGGGTAATCTTGCTACTTTTATGCAATTTGCTGTTAGTCTTGGGTGCTGGTAACAAATTTACTTAGAAGTATGCACTTTTTCCGTAATCTTTATCACTCAAGTTGAATTTGTAGTTATACATACAATGCATCAGCCTAGAAAAAAAATTTGTTTACTGCGGACAAAAATTGTTGTTTTTTGTAAAGTTTAACTGAGCCAGATATGCTTTCTCTGCTGGAAACCTACAAGCGATCGCCATGCATCAAATCTAAAATTGCAGCGTATCTATATATAACATTTGGTTAGTAGGTCAGCGCATATAGCTCAAATCGAGCCTTCACAAGTTATTAGGAAATGTTTGCGTCCTATGTCGTTACTAATTCTCGTGGTTGATGATGAGCCGTCGATTCGTGTTTCTACCAGCTATGCATTGGAGCAAATCGGTTACTCAGTAGTCACGGCAGAACATGGAAAAGAAGCGCTGAGAATTATTGAGGAATATCAACCTCATTTAGTTATCACCGATATTATGATGCCGCAGATGAATGGATACGAACTGATTCGATGGGTGCGTCAGCGTCCGGCATTTCGGTTATTGCCTGTCGTATTTTTAACCGGACGCACGGAAACAGAAGAACGCATTCGCGGCTATCAAATGGGAGGCGATGCATACTTACCTAAACCGTTTGAATTAGATGAGTTACATGCTGTCGTTCGCAATCTGCTGGAGCGATCGCAGCTGATATCTCAACTGATGCAATGGGAATTGCGCCTGCGCGATCGCGCACAAAATACAGGTAGGCTACTTGTCTCTACAGATACTTTCGACTACAATCCTCTCAGTGTCTCAACACCAATTTCATCGCCAACTGAAACCTTACGCCACCAATTGCATTCCCAAATCCAAGCAGCAATTGCAGCTACTAGATCTCACATTAATTTCACAGACAGAGAACAGGCTGTACTCAAATTTCTGGCGCAGGGACTATCTAATTCTCAAATTGCTACCAATCTATTTCTCAGTCCGCGCACGATAGAGAAATACGTGAGCAATTTGTTAGGTAAAACTGGAACTAGCAATCGTGTTGAATTGCTGCGCTTTGCGATGGAGAACCATTTAATTTCTTAAGACACTCGTAAAGATTGCGATCGCATCAAACAGTATGTTCTTTTTCTATCTATGGTGTCTTAGCAATATTTAATTGTAGTTTTTTATATTCCTCCCCATTTACTTGCTCAACAGAAATTTCTTTTAGTTAAACCGCCTTCTACTAAAGACAACAAAAATAGAATATTTATTATCTGCCATCCAAGTTTGGTGCTAAGGATAATATGTTTCCATAGAAACCTATTATATCCTAGTACTTGACTTGGCTTTTTTAATATCATAACCTCTAAAAATAGATAGCATATCTACTGTTTTAAAACGGGCATATACCTAGTGAACTCACCCATTGCTTTGGGTAACTTTGCCGTACAAATAATCTGAATCTTTTTATAGATTATTAGTAGATGACGAATAATAGCCTGAGCAAGAGAAAACAAAATTTTTTCAAACAGATTTTCCGAAATCAAATCTAAACTAACTGTAGGATTAAATAACGAGAAACAACAACTAAAGCTGGTAGTTACTCTTACAGCGTTCTCTCAGCACTAAAGGATGTTCTCTAAACCGAATCTGTATAAAAAACGGTCGGTAAATCTGAATATCAATAAAATAACTTTAAAAGTTATTTTATTGATTAAAAATACCAAGCTTAAACTATTTTTTTGACAACAAAGCTTCTAGGTATTTTAAAGATTAAAACTCAAACGAACTAAACTTTAAGTGCATAATTCTCGAACCACAAACGTACAACACATTAAGTCACTCAAACAACTTCAGGAGACTACTTACA
>NZ_RSCK01000127.1:5290-6347 GCF_003991895.1 Chroococcidiopsis cubana SAG 39.79 | reverse complement strand
TTCAGGAGATTACTTACAATGATTAACGAAACCAATACTGAATTATTTGTCGAACTATCTGACGAGCAACAACAATTAGTTGCAGGTGGTTATTCTTATCCCGGCGGTGGTGATGGTCAGTCCATCTATGACATTCTCAATACCAGCTTGAAAGAAAACAAATCCGTGCAACATCTCAAGGTGGGAATTGCTTCGACTCGCGACGGTAGCTACGTTGAGCAAGATTACTTGAATGCCAACCATAAGTTTGAAACTGATGCCTTCAAGTATTTCACAGCTAAATAGTCAGACTAACTGAATTCATCAGGTGTAATTCTCTCAACTCCAACGAGAGAATTACCTCCCAGCAAATCTCAAATTAATTCACCCAAATAACTTCAACTCAAACAACTTCAGGAGATTACTCATCATGATTAACGAAAATACCGAATTATTTGTCGAACTATCTGACGAGCAACAACAATTAGTCGCAGGTGGTTATTCTTGGGACGGCTATGGTGACAATTCCATCTATGATGCTTTGGGAACCAGCTTGAAAGAAAACAAATCCGTGCAACAACTCAAGGTAGGAATTGCTTCAACTCGCAACGGTAGCTATGTTGACCAAGAGTACTTGAATGCTAACCAAAGCTTTGAAACTGACGCTTTCAAATATTTCACAGCTAAATAATTGAACTTCAGCGCATAATTCTCGCATCCCAAACGTACAACACATTAAGTCACTCAAACAACTTCAGGAGATTACTTACAATGATTAACGAAACCAATACTGAATTATTTGTCGAACTATCTGACGAGCAACAACAATTAGTCGCAGGTGGTTATTCTTGGGACGGCTATGGTGACAATTCCATCTATGATGCTTTGGGAACCAGCTTGAAAGAAAACAAATCCGTGCAACAACTCAAGGTAGGAATTGCTTCAACTCGCAACGGTAGCTATGTTGACCAAGAGTACTTGAATGCTAACCAAAGCTTTGAAACTGACGCTTTCAAATATTTCACAGCTAAATAATTGAACTTCAGTACATAATTCTCGAACCACAAACGTACAACAT
>NZ_RSCK01000127.1:0-5280 GCF_003991895.1 Chroococcidiopsis cubana SAG 39.79 | reverse complement strand
AAGGTGGGAATTGCTTCGACTCGCGACGGTAGCTACGTTGAGCAAGATTACTTGAATGCCAACCACAAGTTTGAAACTGATGCGTTCAAATATTTCACAGCTAAGTAGTTAGACTAGCTGAATTCATAAGGTGTAATTCTCTCAACTCCAACGAGAGAATTACCTCTCAGCAAATCTCAAATTAATTCACCCAAATAACTTCAACTCAAACAACTTCAGGAGATTACTCACAATGATTAACGAAACCAATACTGAATTATTTGTCGAACTATCTGACGAGCAACAACAATTAGTCGCAGGTGGTTATTCTTGGGACGGCTATGGTGACAATTCCATCTATGATGCTTTGGGAACCAGCTTGAAAGAAAACAAATCCGTGCAACATCTCAAAGTAGGAATTGCCTCGACTCGCGACGGTAGCTACGTTGAGCAAGATTACTTGAATGCCAACCACAAGTTTGAAACTGACGCTTTCAAGTATTTCACAGCTAAATAGTTCAGACTAACTGAACTCATAAGGTGTAATTCTCTCAACTCCAACGAGAGAATTACCTCCCAGCAAAATCTAAATTAAGTCATTTAAACAACTTCAGGAGATTACTCACAATGATTACCGAAAACACCGAGTTATTTGTCGAACTATCTGACGAGCAACAACAATTAGTCGCAGGTGGTTATTCTTGGGACAGCTATGGTGACAATTCCATCTATGATGCTCTGGGAACCAGCTTGAAAGAAAACAAATCCGTGCAACATCTCAAGGTAGGGATTGCTTCGACTCGCGACGGTAGCTATGTTGAGCAAGATTACTTGAATGCCAACCACAAGTTTGAAACTGATGCCTTCAAGTACTTTACTGCCAAGTAATCGCCGAGAAAGATTACGGTGATGGATAGATAAATCAGTAGTACAGACTATCCGCTAAACAACTCCAGAGCTTCCACTACCGTTTTCATTGCGCTTGGTTTGCCTAGCTCGGTGCATAAATGAGAACAACCCAAGGTATGAAGTCTCTGGAAGTTTTTTATTATGACGAAATGAATGAGATTGTAACAATTGGAGCAAATCAACCATGTCTTTTCCGAAAAATCTATTACCAGAATTGTTTTTAGAATTAACCACAGAGCAACAAGAGTCTGTAGCTGGCGGCGCTAACTATACCGAAATTAATAAGGAAACTCATGAATTTACGGAACATGAAACAAGCCGCCAAACAGAATCAGACAATGGTAAGAAAGATCCATTTCATCATCCCTTCCTGCTTAAACCAATGTCAAGATTTTATATCTTCTAGAAAAGATTTATAACAAAAGCGAGAACTAGAAGTTTTCTTAATAGCGATCGCAGTTACCTAACTTTTGCGCTCAACGTCTCAGACAAATGATGTAGTTTAAAGGTTCACAGTCATGGTTAGCGAAGTCAATCCAGAATCTCTACGAATAGTTGAAAGCGAAGAGTTTCTACCCTCAATTAGTCCTACAGTCACAATTGGCGGCGGAGTTCTGGTAGTTGCCTTCAGTGCAGCGGTATCCTTGGCTGCTACGCTCAACTACAACGTGACAGTTAAAGCACCTGCATCAATTCGCGGCGAAGTTCAAATCGTCCAATCGGCATCCGATGGCGTTGTCAGAAACATTACCGTCAAAGAAAACCAATTGGTGAAAAAAGGTGATGCGATCGCTTACGTTGACAATTCACAAATTTTAACTAGAAGAAACCAATTACTTGACAGCATTCAACAAAGCCGTTCTCAACTGAGACAAATTTCATCTCAGTTGAGTTCCATCGATAGTCAAATTGCGGCAGAATCAAATTTATCAACTCGTTCAGTTGCTTCCGCCCAAGCAGAATTGCAACTACAGCAAAGAGATTACCTTGCCAAACAACAGACAGCGATCGCAGAAGTGCAAGTCGCTCAAGCCTCATTAGATCTGGCGCGAGAGGAGATGCAACGCTACCGTCAACTAGCCAATACAGGCGCAATTCCTATATTACAAGTTAAAGAAAAAGAACAAGCTTACAAAGCGGCGCAGGCAAAAGTCAATCAAGCCAAAGCCAATCTCAACCCCAGTAATGCTACAGTCTCGATCGCCAACGAACGCATCGCCCAAGAAGAAGCACGGGGTATGGCAACCGTAGCCGCATTACAAAAAGAACGTAAAAACTTAGTTAGTAACCAAATCGAATTACAAAACCAAGTTGCCCGCGACACTAAAGAAGTTCAACAAATGGGGGTAGAACTGAGCAAGACCATGATTCTCTCCCCCACTGATGGTACGGTGTTGAAACTAGAGTTGCGCAACCCAGGACAGGTAGTTAGCACCGGACAAGCGATCGCCCAAATTTCCCGCACCAACTCGCGTTTAGACATCAAAACCTACGTCCCAGGCGCAGAGATTAGCAAGATCAAGCCAGGTCAGCAAGTTCAGATGCGCGTTTCCGCCTGTCCTTACCCCGACTACGGCACGCTTAAGGGTGTAGTCAAAACCGTGGCTCCCGATGTCGTACCTACTGCTAGCGGTGCAGCCAGCGAGTCCCCGACTCCAGCAGGCGCATATGAGGTGACAATTCAGCCGAATACGTGGTTTGTCGGTACTGGCGATCGCCTGTGTCGATTGCAACCTGGTATGGAAGGGACAGTAGACATTATTTCCAAATCAGAGACACCATTACAATTCGTTTTACGTAAAGCAAGAATTCTTTCGGGTATCTAAAAGTAGTGGTCAATTGTCATTTGTCATTTGTCATTGGTAAGTCAAAAGTCAAAAGTCAAAACTAACTGGTCACTGGTCACTGTTAACTGAATTGCCTGCATCTATCATGGTTAGTCTGCTGAAGAAAAAATATCAAGCGATTTTACAAGCGAGTGAGGAAGATTGCGGGGCGGCTTGTTTGGCAACGATTTGCAAGCATTACGGTAAAGTTTTGAGCATCAACCGCAGTCGGGAAGCAGTCGGAACCGGACAACTGGGAACGACGATGTTAGGGTTGAAACGCGGTGCTGAAGCTTTAGGATTAAATGCGCGATCGGTCAAAGCATCGAGTGAGGTTTTAGACAAAATTCATGAAGTCCCTCTCCCAGCCATCATTCACTGGCAAGGCTACCACTGGATTGTCTTGTTTGGACGGCAAGGTAATAAATTTGTTGTCGCCGATCCCGCAGTTGGTATTCGTTACCTCACCCGGCGAGAGTTGTTGGAAGCTTGGAGTGGAATCATGCTGTTGCTGGTTCCCGATCCAGACCGCTTCCATAATATGGGAGAAGAAGAATCTTCTGGCGGCTTTTCACGCTTTTTCCGCAGAATTTGGCCTTATCGCCTGCTATTGCTAGAAGCACTTGGGATCAATATTGTTTTAGGTTTACTTTCTTTAGCCAGCCCAATTTTAATTCAAATTCTTACAGATGATGTTCTAGTGCGGGGAGATATGCAGTTACTCACGGTGGTGGTAGCTGCTGTGATCGTGACCAACATTTTTAGCAGCACGATGGGACTGTTGCAATCAACCATGATCTCTCATTTCGGTCAGCGGTTACAGTTAGGACTGGTGTTAGAATTCGGTCGCAAACTCTTGCACTTGCCCTTAAGTTATTTTGAATCTCGTCGTAGTGGAGAAATTACCAGTCGTCTGCGAGATATTAGTGAAATTAACCAGTTAGTTTCGCAAATTGTCGCTCACCTACCCAGCCAGATTTTTATAGCGATAATTTCTTTCGCATTTATGGTATTTTATAGTTGGAAGCTAACACTTACCGTCTTACTAGTAGGGATGGTAATGGCTTTTTCTACTGTACCGTTTTTGCCGACACTACAGCAAAAAACACGTAATCTTTTAATATTATCAGCTGAGAATCAGGGTGTATTAGTAGAAACATTTAAAGGTGCGATGGTGATGAAAACCACAACAGCCGCACCTCAATTCTGGGATGAATTTCAGAGCCGTTTTGGACGAATGGCGAATTTAACATTTAGTACGATTAAACTCGGTATTCTTAACAGTACTTTTACGCAACTTATTAGTAGTATTGGGGGCATTGCTCTATTAGGTTATGGTAGCGTTTTAGTGATTAAAAACGAACTCAGCATCGGTCAAATGCTGGCGTTCAATAGTATGCAGGGAAACGTCATCGGCTTAATTAGTTCTTTAATTGGACTGACTGATGAATATTTTCGGACTCAAACTGCGGTCACTCGCCTGCTAGAAGTGATTGATGCTACGCCAGAATCTGTAGGAGACACTTATAAACCATTTGCCAAAATTTTATCCGATGCTGACATTGAATGTTCGCATATTTGTTTTCATCATGCGGGACGGATAGATTTATTAGAAGATTTTTCAGTCACACTTCCTGGGGGAAAAATTGTTGCTTTGATCGGACAGTCGGGTTGTGGTAAAAGTACTTTATCAAAACTGATTTCGGGGTTGTACGAGCCGCAGTCGGGAAATATTCGGATTGGCTTATATAACTTGCAGGATTTATCGCTCGATTGTTTGCGTCAGCAAGTTGTTTTAATTCCTCAAGAACCCCACTTTTGGAGTCGCTCGATTTTAGATAATTTCCGTTTAGGTAATCCCCATCTTGAGTTTGAACAAATAGTGAAAGCTTGTCAAATTGCTAATGCAGATGGCTTTATTAGCCAACTACCAAATAAATATCAGACAGTGTTAGGAGAATTTGGGGCGAACTTGTCTGGAGGACAGCGGCAGAGGTTGGCGATCGCCCGCGCTATTGTAAACAACCCACCCGTGCTGATCTTGGATGAAGCGACATCTGGACTCGATCCGATCGGCGAATTTGAAGTCTTGGAACGGCTTTTTGCTGCCCGTAAAGGCAAAACCACAATTTTAATTACTCACCGTCCTGCCGTGGTCGATCGCGCAGAGTGGGTGGTGTTAATGAATCAAGGTAAATTGGTCGTCCAAGGACCCCTATCAGAGTTGCGTCATGCACCAGGGGAACATTTGAAATTTTTCTTACCTTAATGAAGAAATGGGGAGGATGCTATGTCTCAGATGACAGAAATTAAAGATACAGCACTATTTGTTGAATTATCCGATCGGGAACAAGAATCAGTAGCAGGGGGAGCGAGTTTACAAGATCTGTTTGGTCCTATATTTTTCCAACAAACTGATATTGATACTTCCGCCGAAGCAACTACAAACTTCAACGACGGTACGTCTTCGACTCGCCGAACTGGTCGGAATTGAGAAAATCGCTTTGGTTGCCGAACGTCAACCTGGAGGTTACGTACTCAACGGGATGCTACCTTGGGTTTCCAA
>NZ_RSCK01000126.1:6857-14245 GCF_003991895.1 Chroococcidiopsis cubana SAG 39.79 | reverse complement strand
CATCCCCCTGCCCACCTCTCTGCTATTAACGCTTGTAATGCTTAACACACCTTACTTTTCGCTTTTCTTAGTGCCATTCGTCCATAATCCACTTTCTACACTAAATCGGGGTCTTCGCCTAATTCTCGCAGCTTTTGCGCCAGTCTCTCTGCCCGTTGGCGCTCTGACGTGGCTTGTTGCTGTTCCCGCGCAGCTATTTCCTCTGGCAGCAAAACTAAATTGAAGGCGCGATCGTAGAAGCGCAGCCAATCACACGTTCCAGTCGGCGGCTCTCGGCGGATACTACCTTGCCAAGTGCCCAGCCACAATTCTAAAGTTTCGCACCACAACCAACCGCGCTCGTTCGGGATCAGGGGTTGGTAGCCGCGCCCTAATTCCAAGTGCCATCCCACCAGCTCTTCGGCAGCAAAAGGATCGTAGATGAAGTAATCTGGAGTGCGAAACACCCGCTCGTACAAATCTTTTTTCACTCCGCGATCCACATTTGCCGTACTGGGTGACAGTAATTCGACAATGACATCGGGATAGCGACCGTCTTCTTCCCAGACAACCCAACCCTGGCGCTCGCGGCTACCATCTACATCCAAGGCAACAAAAAAATCTGGACCGCGAAAATCGCGATTCATTGCTTGATTGCGGCTGTAGTAGACAAACATATTGCCACCCGCAAAAAAGTCCGACCGATCGGACAGTGCCGAGAGTGCCGAATCGATTAACACGTTCATGGCAATCCGGTGGCGGTTAGTTTCCAATGGTTCTCCATCGTCAAAAACGAGATCGCTGGGTGGTTCTGGTGCTGACCAGTCTACTACAGACTTTTCCTGCCCAATTGCGGTTTCGTGGGACATGGCGGAGTAGCGGCAATCTGCCTGACTCGAGGTGAGCGACAAAAACCGAGTCGGTCAACTTATGAATTGGTCAACTTATGGTTTTAGTTTTATCAGTATATCACCCCCCTTATATAAAATAATATCCTTTTATCTTTTATCCGACTAAACTACGACTAAATTAGAAATAGTACAAGTGTTCTATAAACTTGACCTCTGAAGTTGTACAATACAGAAGATTGTTGTCAGTTAATTTCTATGCCTTCACCCTTTCCAGGGATGGACCCATACCTTGAAGGATATTTGTGGTCGGACGTGCATTCGGCATTGGCAAACAAGATTCGCCAGGTGCTAGTGCCGCTACTGCGTCCTCGCTACACGGCCAGGCTGGAAATTTATTTAGTGGAAGATAACGCTCCAGAAGCCGAAGTCGGTATTCTCTACCCCGACGTAGAAGTACTTCAGGTTCGTGCCGCTTCAACTGGTGCGCTACAACTAACTCAGTCTGGTACGCTTGCTACGACACCCGCTCAATTAACGCTACCCGTGCTGCAACCAGTTGAAATCCGCGTGCCAACTGTGGAAATCCGCGACACCGCACTCAACGTCTTGGTAACTTGCATCGAAATTCTGTCTCCCGTCAACAAGCGCGAACCTGGATTGACTGGATACCGCCAAAAACGCCAACGCCTTTACCAAGCAGGTGTCAACTTAATTGAATTAGATTTGCTACGCCGAGGCAGTCGCCCTTTCAACCATCCGCGTTTACCAAACGTGCCATATTTAATTGAGCTAACTCGCGCCTCTTCCGGCGTAGTGGAAGTTTGGACGTTGGGGTTGCAAGATCGATTGCCCGTGATTCCCGTACCCCTGCGCCAACCCGACCCTGACGTGCCGCTTGACTTGGCTGCTGTTTTTAATGCTATTTATGATGAGGCAGCCTACGATTTGTCAATTGACTATCGACAAGCACCACCGCCTCCACCGTTATCCGAGTCGGATGCCCTTTGGCTGGAAAACCTACTTGCACCGTTGAGGGGGTAGTGATGTCTCGCCCCAGCCAAGAAAAATGCAGGTTATGCTCGAAGTTGAGCGTCACTGAAGCCAAGCTCAAACACGGAACTGATGGCGATCGCTGTTGGGATGACGAGCACTGCCACAATCGCCGCTCCTACTATCGCCACCGTGGAGTGCGAAACTACAATCGCAAACAACACCGCCGCCAATCGATCGCGCCAGAACTTTCGTCGCCAACGCATACAGCAATTCTGGAAATTCCCGCTCCCGCAGCTCCAGCAGCGATTGCTCACTTCTACAGAGAAACCAAAGATTCACCCCTACACGCAATTGGAGCCGAATTATGGATGGGAAACCATCGAGTCGCAAAAATCGAACCCGTGCATTGTTTGGGATTAGCGGAGTCACAAGTGAGAATGCTACTGATGAGGATATTAGAGGGATTTTCTAGTCACAGTAGAGTCAAAATCGATCGCTTTCGTTCTTCGGTAGAACTGCATCCCATCAACTGCCCGATTCGCCCTTGTCCAATACATCCCAATAGCTAAAAACGTGGTGGAAATCGTACAGCTCGAATTGGATTTGTGGCAGGCATTGGATGATGCTACCGCTGCTCCCGAAACGGCGGACGTGCGATCGCTGCTGCTATCTTTAGATCGGGCGATGGAGCATTGCGATCTGGCGCAACAGCTGGCAATTGGATCTGAGGGGCTAGCGCGAATCGTGGCAGTTCACGCGGCGCGAGCAGAGTCACTGATTTGGGAATGGTCAAGCCAGTACAATCCGACCGAACCAGTTGTCGATGCCGATGAATGTGCCGATCTATTCGTGCAGTCGCTACACTTGGATTTGTCGGATTTACTCGAACCACCCCAAGCAGTACAGTATCCCCAAAATCGACAGCCCCCAACTGCGATCGCTACTAACAACTCTCTTGTCGGACAAGTAGATAAATCGGCAGTATTGGTAATGGTCGAACAACTAGAGGCAGAAGATAATTCCACCTTATCTGATGCAGAGCAAAAAGATTTCATAGTTGCGCTTGCTCATACTGAAGATTTTTCGCTCTGCAAGCGCGCGATCGCCGATTGTTTTGTGGGTATGTCAACCAGGTGCTTACCATTAGTCGAGCTGGTAGAACAGATAGATTCTTCAACTACACTAAAGTCGGAGTGGAAAATGAGATTAGTCAAAACTTGGTTAGCTGTTCTGTCGGGAGACTTTGAGTTAGAACAACGGGAAGATTTTTACAGCCCTACTGGGATCTGGGTTTCTATGCTTGATATTTCTGCCTGACAGCTAAGAAATAGTTCATCGTGAATCGGCAACGAGCTATAAAAAATTAAAAGTTAGTCAACAATTAGTTAGCCGTTCAACTCATCATAATAGCATTTCGCTATAGCTATGCTACAATTTTGCTATCAAGATCGAGGCGATCCTATGGTAAATATTAGTTTGCGGGACGTACCTGACGAGCTGTATCAGCAGCTCAAGCAAATGGCTGAACTTGAACGGCGTTCGGTTAACCAGCAGATTTTGATATTGTTAGAGCGCTCTCTAAAACTCCATCAGCGTCCTAGCGCTGAAGTTTGGCAACAGATTGAGCAGCGACGAGAGGTAATTAGAGCGCGAGTTGGACTCACGCCCGACTCAGCCGAACTAATTGCCGAAGATCGGAGTCGTTAATGCTATTAGTCGTCGATAGTAATGTCGTGGCAAAATGGTTCTTTCCCGAAGAGTTACAGCAACAAGCGCTTGCCTTACAATCTGACTGGATGGCAGGGGTAGTGGACTTGGTAGCACCAGATTTGATTTTGACGGAAGTTAGTAACATTACTTGGAAAAAACAGCGTTTAAGCTTAATTACCCCAGCAGAAGCGATCGGCGCTATTGAGGATCTACTGCTACTCTCCATTCCCACAGTGGAATCACAAACCGTTCTACGTCAAGCCTATAGCTTAGCCAGTCGTTTTGACCGCACGATTTATGATGCGCTGTATCTAGCACTTGCAGCTTTCATGTCAGCCAAACTCGTCACCGCCGACTTGCGGTTGTACAATGCCGTAAGTTCGCACCTGGAACTCGTCCAGTTTTTAGGCAATTACTAGTGCCGTTCTGTCTGGGCGATGGCGATCGCTAATCGGATGCAGCACGATGGCAAGGCGATCTCTCTGCTGGCACGACAACAAGGTTTAGGAATGCCGTTGGTTGAAGTTTGGTCAGGGCTACTCCTTACCCAGAATTAGCGATATGAATGGGCAATTCGGGATGTTTTCAAAGAGCGCTCTAGATGAAATCTGCTTGGAGCAGAAACAGACTCCAACTCAAATTTCCTTGCACGATCGACCTAAAACTCCTGCAAGGCTAAAACTACTTCCGCTTCAATCATAGGGACAAGACTCCCAGACATCACTCGCCTGCTCCCGCTCAATCTCCCTCAACTCTTGCTGCCACTGAGAATAGGTGGATGAGTTCGATGGGGATACGTTTAAAGCTTCCCAGCGCTTTGGCGAGCTTGGCACTGCCGCTGTTTCATCGCTCGCTTGCTCCTCAACAGGTGCTTCTGGAGACTTTATCGGTTGTGCAGCCTGGTCCAGAGAAGGCATTCTCGCTCTAGAATCAGCGCTTTCTTCGGTCTTTTCAGGACGCTGGCGTTTGATTAATTTCCGGTATTTTTCCATCATAGAGTCGTCAGGGATGAGGGAATCTGCTCTACCTAAGATAGCAAGCGCGGCAGAGGTTACACGCACTCGTTCTTTGGATAGCCACTCCTCGCTATGATGGGTTGCTTGTGCGGGTTGCTTGCAGAGCAGAAATGCTCTCGGACTTTTTGACCAATAGCTTAGCCGCGATGGTTGTTTTGCGTTTGTGGAGCATGATTGAAGAGCATACTGCACGTATCGCATTGCCCTCTACCAAGCGTCGTTATACCCTCACTTTGTGATTTGCTCGTTTAACCAGTACGGGTCTAGGTTTTTTCTTTTTAGACTTTGGATCTTCAATTGCTCGCAAGCCTGGTGGACGACAACTCTCGCAGTACAGTGGTCTAGATCCATAAGTCTCGCGTTCTGTGGGCTGAGTGCACTGTTGACAAATGAATTTGTACAATCGCGTGTGAATCGTGCGCTCGTGCGCCCGAACTGTGAATTCTCTAACAAAAACCTTCTTTGATGGCATAGATCGAGCTGAACTATTTAGATTTTCGACTTTTCTTCTTCTTTCACCACTTTGAGGTTTAGCTCAAGTGGCAGATCGTTGATTATTCAATCGTTAGCGTTTCCCAGCTTTTCCCGAATTTCTCTAGCTTTAACTTCTAAAGCAGAAAGTAAGTTTCTTAATTGCTTTGGCTGGACGCGATCGATCTTTGTTGCTGAAACTTCACGAATTAGAGAACTAATCTGGCGATTTGGCTCAGCTTTTTTTTCAGGATCGCGTTCAGCAATGATTTTGGCAACCAGAGAACGGGTTTGGGCTATTGTCAGCTTTTCTTGTAAAACCCTTGTTGTAGCCTCTTGTCGAATTTGCTCGGCAACAGTTTCCTCAACGACTAAATTTTTGGCGCTTAGTTGTTGAAGAGAACGAGCATGGTTAGCACCCAGTCCTAACTTCCAAATCGCTGTCTTTAAGTCTAGCGACAGTCGTAAGCAGGGGAGGACGTTGGCATCTACAGATGCCGGATTTTGCTGAAAACGTAGTAAGAGCAGAAATACATTCTGCTCAGTCTCGTCTAAATCAAAATCCTTAATGCCTTCTAGCTGCTCTTCTCTAGTTGCACTGACTAGTTGAGTTAATCTTGGTAATAGTCTTTTGGTATTTAGTCTAGCGATCGCTCTCCTGAGCGCTTTTACCACCTCTTCCTGCTCGATTTTTAACACCAACTTAGCTTGCTGAATCAATCCCTCAGCCAAATCTAACTCATTGAGATTTTCTCGATGCAAGCTAGTTAACAGCGTGCGTGCATGTAATTCCTCTTCTGAAAGTTCCTTTGGCAGCATGACTGCATCCAGTGTGGCAATTTCCGGTTGCAAGTATTCTGCAACTGCCCTCCATCTCCGTTCGCCATCGAAGATGAGATTTCCTGGGAGCAAAATGATTGGCTCTTGTTGCCCTTCTTCTCGAATCGAAACAGCCATGCTATGAATGCTGTTTGGCGGGAATGTTTGCCTTGCTTGTTTTGGGTTGGGTTTAACTTCATTAAAGTGGATTTTAGAAATCCCAGATGCCTTGAGCTGCTCTCTTAGCTCTTCAATGGTTTGATTCAGGTGAGTGCTTTCTGCTTGAGCAAATTCACCCTTTGTTTGCTCGGCTTTCAATCTCGTAATTTCGGCTTGCAGTGCTTCTATCCGTTCTTCTAACTCGAAGACTTGCTGTGAGCCAGCTGCTCCGGCAAACATCCCAAGTACACTTGGCTTGCTTGACTTTGACATTTATTAACCTCTAATCGCTTTAAGTTCTTGAATTAATGCATTCACAATTGGCTGAAAATCTTCTCTTGCCCCTTTCCCCGGTCGATATATTCCTAAAGGTAATCCCCGACCGGAAGCGTTTAAGATGTCAGCAGATTCGCGAATCGGGCTAAAATACTGAATTCCTAAGTTTTGACAGACAATAGGGAGTTCTTCCACAATACTTCTGTGCGCTCCCCAATCACTTTTCCACCGAGTCGGCACCATTCCTAAAATTTGGGGAGTTGGTCTTAACCGCAGTTGCTTGCAGTTGTAGTAGTACCACTCAATCATCGCCGCAGCACTTTGTGAAGCTTTGTACTCAGGTTGAATGGGAATGAGCACGTGAGTAGAAGCTGCCAGCGCCGTCAGTGGCAAAGGTTCTAGAGTTGCAGGACAATCAATAATCACAAAGTCATGTGGTAAAGGGTAATCGCTGAGGCGGTCTGCCAGAATATAAGCTCCGCGTAAATCTTTGGCGATCGTCCGAATTGTCTGATGCAACTGTTTACCACCTTTACAAACTTGGATTTTGTCAATCTTACTTTGCCAAGCAGCAATCAAAGGCCAGTCTCCTTTGAATTCTGAATCGTAGACATCAGCCATTGTTCCTGGAGCTTCAACTTTCCCCAACCCACAGAACAATGTCAGTGATTCGTTGGGATCGATATCTAGTAGGGCTACTGAATAGCCACGAACTGCTATTTCATAGGCAAGATTATAAGAAACAGTACTTTTAGCCACTCCTCCGGCATTCGTCTCAATAGAAAGGATTAAGTTGGCTTGCATAGTTTTTTCTTTTTTGATTAACTTTATCTCATGCTCCAAATTTCTGAGATAATGTTATATCAGTTTTGCAAGTGAGATGGCGATCTGATGTTACATCATTTTCAATAAATGTATCAGGTGACAGGCTTAGTAGAAGAGTTAAAAGTCAACTGTCATTCATTGTTATAGTATTTTAAAGCTCGCTTCATTTCTCTTACTTATGGTAAGGACGAGTCAAATTATTTACACGTTTCTCAGAGAAATTTACGAGTGCATTTGTACTGAGTAAAATAGCAGAGGATAGTTGAATCGGCTGTCCGATCGTGTCGCG
>NZ_RSCK01000126.1:6377-6847 GCF_003991895.1 Chroococcidiopsis cubana SAG 39.79 | reverse complement strand
AAAGCCGTCTTTAGATATCCATCCTCATGGCTTGCCAGCTCTACCTCCTACTATTTTTTGAGCCGTCGAACTCACGTTGGTCAGGACTACTTCTTCAAAATCAACGGGATGAATGGGAGATTCGGAATGGTTTCACACAAAGGCTCAATCCCGAAATTTTCTTCCAGCAGGACAATCTCAAACCAAGTTGTTCTCTCGCTTGTGTAATCGCTCTAAAACTCCCGTAAGGCTAGAACTACTAACATTTTAGTCATAGGGACAAGACTCCCAGACATCACTCGCCTGCTCCCGCTCAATCTCCCTCAACTCTTGCTGCCACTGAGAATAAGTCAATGAGTTGGATGGGTATACGTTTAAAGGTTCCCAGCGCTAGCCGCGAGCTTGGCACTTCTACTATTTCATCGATTGCTTGCTCTTCAACAGGTGCTTCTGGAGACTTTATCGGTTGTGCAGCCTGGTCTAGAGAAGAT
>NZ_RSCK01000126.1:4996-6367 GCF_003991895.1 Chroococcidiopsis cubana SAG 39.79 | reverse complement strand
ATTGTGGGTAGCTTTGCCAACATCCAGGCAGGACAAACATTGCAGCTTACTGGTCTGTGGCGGGAGCATCCGCAGTATGGTGCACAGTTTCAAGTCACGCACTGTAAAGAAACGAAACCTGCAACGATAACAGGCATAGAGAAATACTTAGGCAGTGGACTAATCAAGGGAGTGGGACCAGTGACGGCAAAGCGCATTGTCGTCCACTTTGGTTTAGAAACGCTGGACATTATTGAGAACCACATCGAGCGGTTGATTGAAGTGCCTAGGATCGCCAAAAAGCGCATCAAGATGATTCAGTCTGCCTGGTCAACCCAAAAGGCGATTAAGGAAGTCATGCTTTTCCTTCAAAGTCACGGGGTCTCCACCACCTATGCTGTCAAGATATACAAACACTACGGCGATGTGGCGATCGCTACCGTCACCAATAACCCCTACCAACTGGCAACAGATATATATGGTATTGGGTTTATCACAGCCGATGCGATCGCCCGTAACCTGGGCATTGCTCCCGACTCCGAGTATAGATATCGGGCGGGGATCGTCCACGTACTAGGAGAAGCAGCAGAAGACGGACATTGTTTCTTACCCCAGAGTGAGCTAGTAGAGCAGACAGTGAAGCGGTTGAGTATTAAAGACCACCAGCCGAACTCACAGGCGATCGCCCAACTGCTGGTGCAGATGGGGATGGAAGATGTGCTGATAATGCAGGGACACCCTGAGCATCAATTCGTCTACTACCAGCCATCGTTCTACTACAGCGAACAGAATTTAGCCGCGCAGCTTCACCATTTGCTGGCTCGTCCTGTCACAGTTGACCTACCCCGCGTACTCAACTGGATCGAGCGATTCACTCAAGCTAAGGGGATCGAGCTATCATCGCAACAGCAACAAGCCGTAGAGATGGCGGCGAGTCAACGAGTATTAATACTTACGGGTGGTCCTGGGACGGGGAAAACTTTCTGCACCCGCACTATTGTTGCACTCTGGAAAGCGATGGGTAAGTTTATTGTCTTGGCTTCGCCTACTGGTAGAGCAGCCCAGCGTCTATCGGAAGTGGCCCGGATGGAAGCCAAAACCATACACCGCTTGCTAGAGTTCGACCCCAGAACCATGAAGTTCAAGCGGGATGCGGATAATCCCATCGAAGCACGGGCGATCGTAGTGGATGAAGCTTCGATGCTGGATCTGTTTTTAGCTCACTCCCTGCTCAAGGCGATTCCACTCGACGCTCAACTATTGCTGGTGGGGGACATCGACCAACTGCCATCAGTCGGACCTGGAAACGTGTTGCGGGATTTAATTGCTTCAGGACAAATACCTGTAGTGCGGCTAACGCAAGTATTTCGGCAAGCCGCGCAAAGCTATATC
>NZ_RSCK01000126.1:4005-4986 GCF_003991895.1 Chroococcidiopsis cubana SAG 39.79 | reverse complement strand
GATTTAATTGCTTCAGGACAAATACCTGTAGTGCGGCTAACGCAAGTATTTCGGCAAGCCGCGCAAAGCTATATCGTTAGCAACGCTCACCGAATCAACTCCGGTCAGTATCCACTGCTAGAGTCAGTTTCCCTAACTCCTCGATCCGATTGTCTGTGGTTGGGAGCGCCAGAACCACAATGTGGAGTGCAGGGAATTCAAGAGTTGGTAAGTGATGTCATTCCCAAGCTAGGTTTTGACCCTGCAAGGGACGTGCAAGTATTGTGTCCCATGACCAGGGGAGAAGTAGGGACGCGCCACCTCAACGGCGTTTTGCAGGCTTTGATTAACCCGCCGTCTGCTGGCAAGGCTGAGATTAAGTCGGGAGGAATTGTATTGCGAGTCGGCGATCGCGTCATCCAACAGGTAAATGACTATGACAGAGAAGTTTTCAATGGCGACTTGGGAACCATTGCTGCAATCGATCTAGAGGAGACTGAGGTGACGGTGCAATATCAGGAGCGCCTGGTCACATATGATTATGCAGACTTGAATGAAATTACACTGGCGTTCGCCACAACCATACATAAAAGCCAGGGCAGCGAGTATCGGGTGGTGATTTTACCTTTATATATGCAACACTACATGATGCTCTCGCGCCACCTCATCTATACAGGGCTGACCCGTGCCAAGCAGTTAGCGATCCTCGTGGGTCCATCTAAAGCGATTGGTCTAGCAGTTAGGCAAGTAAAGGATACTCAACGTTACACTCTGCTGCAAGAGCGATTGGTCAAGCGCGAGCACCAGGGGAGTAATTTGTCCAACTTAGTGCATGAGTCAATCTCAGATTAGTTGTAATTTCTCATAATTAGGTTGGCTGGCTCCGACTCAAAGTGGAACTGGAGAGCCAAATCCTCACCCTCTGGTAGCGATCCCCAAACGCAATTTGTGCGCCGCGCTTTCTGAGAGTGATGCATATATACGTAACAATTGAGCGTTTTG
>NZ_RSCK01000126.1:0-3995 GCF_003991895.1 Chroococcidiopsis cubana SAG 39.79 | reverse complement strand
ATCCTCGGTTGGCTCTTGGCTGCCGCTATCGGCTCTTGGGCTTACTTTGCTGGTAGCGATCGCCAAAATGACAAATCGTTCCGCCTACCCAGATTTGTGACGAAGCGATAAGCGATTGGTAAATGTAGTCGGAAGTTTCCCAAGTCCTTGATGTTGGTTGGGAAACTTTACTTCATGAACCAGGAGTTACATTCTCATTGTCATCGGTGTCAGATGCAACAGCCACTACGCTGGTGCCACTCGCTTTGGCGAGCGAACTGCAACACTCAGCCTTTTTTGCTGCTGCTGAGTGGTAAAGTCACGCCACAATTGTGCTAGCTTTCGCGCTTCATCATGCCATGCGGGATTGATTCGATACACCCGTCGCGGTCGTCCGCGCCCTTCGACTTTGTGCCAGCTGCCGCAGATTGCTCCCTCTGATTCCAGAAATCTCAACGCTGCATACAGCACTGTGTCCGAGAGGCGATAGTTGGCATATTCGCCTTCGAGCTGTGCAATTAGCTCAGTACCGTAAGATTCGCCCTCCAGCAACACCGATAGAATGTAACAAACCGCTTGCTCCAGACAAAGCTGGAGCGGTGGGGGACTGGTAAAAAACTGATGGATATCTTGAAGTTGCATCATCGACTCACTCCTAAAACGAAAATCACCTGCTATACTCTTACCGAAACAAAATCCTGCCATAATTCATGCTTCTACAGCTAGGCGGTTTCATCGACCGCATTTGCTAACTCAACACCCTGGGGTGCAAACAGAAACAGCCTTGGTGCTAGATATTGTTGCTGTCCATCTATTGCGCAAGTTGCCCCAGCTACAAAGTCCACCGCTCGCTGTGCTAACTCTAGATCCAACTGAGTCAAGTTCAAGACTAGCGGTTGTCCCTGCCACAAGATTTGAACCGCTTGCCTCACGTGTTCAAAAAACCGTAGTTCCATGACGACGATTTGTGGTAGTTGTTGCTCTAATCGGTAGTCTTTCGCTTCGTCTGCTGTCAATCTCGTCTTTTGTCTGAACTTCTGCCGCATTGCACCCCCAAAAAAAACCGCGCTCAATTTTCGAGCCTTCTGTTGGGACAATTCATCGTCATCCCCCAGATAAATCGAGCTAATACATCACCACGTTTGCCCGTCCTGATTTCTCGCTCGCCGCCAGCAACAAATTCCAGCCCGCTCACCGGTGTCGTCACATCTATGCTCCGAGCGAATGAAAATCTAGTCAATTCAGTATCAGTACAAGTTCCATCGTTCGTCAATTGGGCAAGGTTCAGAAAAGTTCAGGAATCGAGCACCTGACACTTGAGATAGATTTTTTCATCGGCGAGTGTGTTTTGGGATACGGAAGTTGTTGTGGCTCTACCTATAGATAGGGCTTAGTTGCAATTCATTTCAGTCACTTGCACTAGTTGAGAAAAATACTAATTTTCTGTAATATTTTGTTGGTATATTATTGGTATAAAGTGATGAGCCAAAACCTGCCTGTTTGTTGCCTTCTGGATGTCGGACTCATGTATCTGGCAGTTCTAATTGGGCTAGTTAGTCAATCCATCGCTCAATCGGTGGAGTGACATGCAACAGTTAGATCGAAGCGCTGGCTGCGCTACTCCAGCACTCAAACAGCAATTTGTCCGTCGCGCGCGGCTGCCGGAACACCAGGCAGTTTTATGGAAAATCGAATCAGGTGCCGTTTGCAGCATGACTTGGACTAGTGACGGCGAGCTGGCTTGCTTGGGTTACTGGGGAGTGGGAGATGTCGTTGGACATGCATTGTCCCGAGTCCAACCATACGAACTCCACTGCCTCACAAATGTAGAAATTAGTAGCTGCCCCCGCAACGAGTGGTCGCAGCTAACAGATGCGCTCGTTCACCGCCAGCAGCAAACAGAAGAACTACTGAGTATCGTCCATATCAATCCCCTGTCTCACAGATTGTGGCAGCTTCTGGTCTGGTTGAGTCAAAAATTCGGTCGCGAGGTGGGCAACGGACGCTGGCTCGAACTGCGGCTCACCCATCAACAGTTGGCTCAAACGCTGGGTACGAGTCGAGTCGCCGTGACCACAATCCTCCAGCGCTTAGAAGCAGAGGGAAAAATCCAGCGGCAGCAGCGGCGGCTCATTGTCGTGCAGCACTAATCTTGCCGACAAATCGCCTCTTCTGCATCCGGTAAGTTACTCCCCACCATTCCCAACAATGTCCTGCCATCTTTAGTCTTGATAATCCCCGTCGCTTCCACTACCGGATCTCCTTCCTGCCAGCCAGAATCATCGGGCGCTGGACTGCTTGGGGGTGGTGATTGCGTCTCCAACTCCTCGTCCAACCCCTCGGCGGAGAACAAGGGCATCGGCATCACCGAGTCCCCAGGTCCTGCGGGTAAGCCACCGTTGTCCGTGATGACGAGCCGCACCTGCTTCTTGTTGCGTCGCGCGAAGCAGCTATTTTTCATCACCTCATCCATCGGGATGAAAACTCTGTTATACGGGACGAGTGCTTCGTCTGGTTCCAATTCCAAAGAGCGCACTTCCACCGTCCCATCCACGCCAAACTGGGAACTGGCATCAAAAATGCTATCGGAGGACTGGAATATTCCTTGAGTCGAGATGCGGATATTCCCGCCTCTTCCCGTGAAAGCATTGGCGGTGATGCTGCTACCTTGAATAGCAGCTAGGGTGTCGGTGTCGATGGTGATGTTGCCGCCGTTACCGCCACCGCCTGCTAATCCAGCAGTGGCAGAGATACTGCTGCCGTCTCGCAACTGGAGATTTTGCGAGTTTAAGAAAATATTTCCGCCTTCTCCTGATGCAGTCGCAGCACTGATATTGCCAGCATTATCTAGGTTGATGGAATCAGCTTCAATCGACACTACTCCACCACCACCTGTACCTTCATTGCCTACAGCAATTCGACCGCCATTAGTTATACTCAGTTTCTGAGTTGAAATCGTTATACTTCCCGATTCTCCAGTTAATACTGGAGCAGTGCCAAAAGCACTAATTAAATTTGAATCTAAAACATTAGCAGCTGAAATTATTAAACTAAGATTTCGAGAACCTGGTACTGTACCATCGATTTCTATGGAGTCTCTGGCTTTGATGTCAATAGTACCAGATGCACCAGAGCTTATAGTAGCAGAATCTATTCTGCCTCCATTTTTTACTCTTAGTTTTGACGTACTAATTCTTAGATTTCCAGCTTGTCCACCTCCAAAAGTTGAAGCCGTAATGCCACTAGGCAGAAATATATTTTGTCGAACTCCATTTAATTCTATAAAATCTGCATCTACGACTACATCTCCTCCTTTAGAGGATGTTTGAAAAGTTTTGAGAAGTCAGATTTTATGCCAACCGTCTCACCATGATCCAAATCATGGCAAGGTAAATCAATGTCTCTGAAGTTTCGGGCAACAACTCGTGGTCTCTGACCAATCGGCGACAGCTCATCAGCCAGCCGAAGGTACGCTCGACAACCCACCGCTTTTTGAGCAACACAAACCCCTTAGACTGCTTTGGTCGTAGCACGACCTGAACAATCCAACGGCAAACGTCCATCACCCAGCGCCTGAATGGCTCACCGTCAAACCCACCATCGGCCCAAATCGCGTGCAGACGAGAGACTGATGAGCCCATCCGGTTGACTCGTTTGAGTACCCGTTTACCACCAGAGCGCTCGCCAACGTTTGCCGCAGTGACAAACACTCGTAGTACCAACCCCAAGGTATCGACGCTCAAAAAACGTTTGCGTCCATGAATCAATTTTCCCCCATCAAACCCGACATCCTGGCTCACCATTGCTGCACTCTTGATGCTTTGGCTGTCGATGATGGCTTCCGATGGACTCGGTTGTCGCCCCATCTCCACCCTCACCCACTGCCGCAGGCTGTCATGTATCCTCACCCAAGTCCCATCTTGACGCCAATTGCGGTTAGTGGGACTTTGTAAAGAAAGAGCGTGAAATCAGGGTAGAATACAAACCAAGACTCAGATTTACGTCAGTCTCGACAG
>NZ_RSCK01000125.1:513-14408 GCF_003991895.1 Chroococcidiopsis cubana SAG 39.79 | reverse complement strand
AAGCTTGTTGAAACATCACAGCAATCGCAATCGCACTTCTATCCTATTCTAACAATTATCTACAACTGTAGTACTAGATGATTACGCAAACAAATATGAGTCACTCCGTATGGAGCGGCATGATGGCATTTTGGAGGTGGCTCTGCATACTAACGGTAACCCCATGATCTTTAGCAAGACCGTGCATGATGAGCTTGGCTTTGCCTTCGCCGATGTTGCCGCCGATCGCGAAAACAAAGTCGTTGTTTTGACTGGTACAGGTGATAGATTTTGCACCGACTTTGACCCAGAGAGTTTTAAGAGTTTCAACGGCTTGGGAGATAACATTACTGCTAGTGGCTGGGATCAAACAATCTGGCGCGGTCGGCACAACATTCGTAATTTGCTAGACGTTCCTGTTCCCATGATTGGTGTAGTTAATGGTCCAGCGACTGTTCACTGTGAGTTACCACTGTTGTGTGACATTGTATTGTCTTCAGACACTGCTGTATTTCAAGATGCTTCTCATTTCGGTAATGGTGTTGTTCCTGGTGACGGTATTCAAGTTGCAATGCTGTTACTAATGGGTTTGAATCGAGGACGTTACTTCTTCCTTACAGAACAAAAACTTTCTGCAACAGAGGCACTTGACTTGGGGTTAGTCAATGAAGTGTTGCCACCGGAGCATCTGATGCCAAGAGCGCGTGAAATCGCTGCTCGGATTGCGAAATTGCCACCACTATCATTGCGATATGCCCGCACCCTTCTTACTGTGCAACTTAGACAGCTAATGGATATGGGGGTTGGCTACGGACTTGCATTAGAAGGACTTTCAGCAATTGACCTACCTAATTATCAGAAAGGAGAGTAGCAATGACAACCAATCTCGAAATCATTCGCAGTTGGTATGAGGCTCCAAATCAAGACAGCGTTGCCTCTAATGCTGAGTGGTTAATTACCGAAAGCTTTCCAGCTGGCGGACAATATGTTGGTCTAACAGCAATTTTTGAGAAATTTTTTCCTCAGTTGCATAGTTATTTTAGTAAATGGGAAAGCAAGGTCAGCGAAATGTTAAATGCTGGTGAATGTATCGTAGCATTGGGGCATTACAGTGGACGGGCAAAGCTCACTGGTACGGCATTTACCTGCTCGTTTATTCACATTTGGAAGTTGAGCAACGGTAGGATTGTGCAGTTTCGACAAAGTGCAGACACCCTTACGATCGCACGGGCACTTTCAGCAAACACAACTACTCCTTGAGCGATCGCACAATTGACGACCTAGTAATAGCCCTCTTCAGCAATGATGACAAATCCCGATCGACCAACTATACTCGTACTCGGCTCAACTGGTCAGACAGGTCGGCTTGTAGTCGAAGAACTAGACCGCTATCCCGGTGCGGTGCAAATAAGGTTGTGTTCGCGCCGACGCGAAGAAGTCGAGCGTCTCCAAAGCCAAGGGCGCGAGGCAGTTTTTCTCGACTTGGATGACCCGCGCACGTTTGGCTCTGCACTTGCAGGCGTAGATCGGATTTACCTCCTCACTGGCTACACAGTGGCTATGCTCGTGCAGAGCAAGACTTTAGTTGATGCAGCAAGCAAGGCTGGCGTGCAGCACATCGTACACCAAGGTATCTTTGGACAGTGGGACTGTACAGATCCTCATTTTGCCTGGCATCAACTGATTGAGCGCTACATCGAGGCTAGTGGCATTGCCTGGACCCACCTTCATCCGAACTACTTCATGGAAAACCTACTGAGTGTTACTCCACTCAAGGCTAGCTCGTTTTCAATGTATTGTGGTGACAAGCGTATTGGCTGGATTGCCCTCCAAGATGTTGCTGCAACAGCAGCAACAATATTGCTTAAAGGTCCAGAAAAATACGGCGGCAAAGACTACTGGATGAGTACAGAATCGTTCAACGGAGCGGAAGTGGCGGCAATCCTAAGCGAGGTGCTGAATCAGGAAATCAGTTGCTTCCTTAAGCAGCCCGAAGATCTTTGGGCATTGCTAACTTCAGGCGAAAGCAAAGTTGAGCCAAACTATGCTGAAGGTGCAGTGGAGTTCATGCGGCAAGTTATGGATGGTCGTATGGGCTATGTAGGCAGCGTGCGCGATGACGTGCCACTAGTTACAGGACGAACCTCGACGACGCTACGGCAATGGGCAACCCAGAACCGCGAACGATTGAGAAACGCCGCAACCGGCTAGTACGGCTAACATATGTTCTATTGTCAATCAAAAGCTTTACAGTTGCAGTATTAATGCCAGGACGGATACTAACCGACCGGGAGCGCAAACGATTGGAGCAATTTCCTGCCCAGGTCGCACCCTCTGATTTAGCCACTTACTTTACCCTATCATCTGCCCAGTTGAATCTAGTCTGCCAACATCGAGGCGATCGTAATCGTCTAGGCTTTGCACTGCAATTGCTTACTTTACGTTATCTTGGATTTTGTCCAGATCGGCTTACTACCGTTCCAGCAGATGTAGTAGCATATGTAGCGGGACAACTAAATACTACACCAGAAGCTCTCGTGCATTATGGAAAGCGAGCGCAAACTCGAACCGATCATTTTCAG
This sequence comes from Chroococcidiopsis cubana SAG 39.79, assembly GCF_003991895.1. Lineage (NCBI taxonomy): Bacteria > Bacillati > Cyanobacteriota > Cyanophyceae > Chroococcidiopsidales > Chroococcidiopsidaceae > Chroococcidiopsis > Chroococcidiopsis cubana. Next base: position 11,847 of record NZ_RSCK01000125.1, on the reverse strand, counting down.
AAAGTCCAAGCTTACCCTGGGTTCCGACCAGCCAAACTCAAAGAGTTACGAGCGCTGACGGGGTGGCTTCTGGAGCGCGCACTTGAACACGATAAGCCAATGTACTGGGAAGCGGAATAAATTATTGTGCTGTAGTTAGCTTCACGCTGCACCAATTAGAGCTTCCAGGACGGCATCTTGCCATTGTCCATTCCATTCCTGACTCTCCATCTTGGCTCGAATTTGCAAGACATTATGCGCTCCTTCTCTGGTCCATTGCATTTTTTGTTTTCGTTTATGTCGTGCATTAATCAGTGAGTCAATATGCGATTCTGCCGTTTGGCTGCTATAGGCTTTCCCTGAGTTTTTTCGCTCATCGTAATTGAGCAGATAATCAAGATTATTCTGCAAATAATTATGCAATCCCTGAATCTTAAATTGCTTGGCATCATCACTAATGTTGCCTTGGAGCAATTTCAATTTTGTGAGAGCTGCTTGGACTTCACCATGCCAGACATTCCATTTCACGCTATCCAGAGATGACTCAAAAGATTCACCAAGTACATTTTTAACATTCTGAAACTTCTGTCCAATGTGGAACCAGTCGAGAATACACTCTAAATCAAGACAATGAGATTTCAGGGACAGTAGTACAGACCAGCAATTATTGGCACCATCTGCCAGATTTGTTACCCTTGTCTGTTCTGTCATTCCTTGCTTATGGGCAGCATTGAGCACGAAACGTTTGATGGTATCCAACTCGTCATTGAGCGCTGCCACGACACAGGTCTTATGAGTAATCTGTCGATGGTTTTTGTCCACCTGTTTAATCTTGTTAGGTTGATACGCAATGGCAGACAAAGCTTCAAAACTACGTTTTCCTTTCTCTTTAACCGGAATGTGTCCACCATCGACTTGGACAATCAAATCCCTCGCCGGGGCAGCACATTCTTGAGCCGAAGGCTCTCTCAGAGTTGCTTGAGATAGCGTTGCACCGACTTGGTTGGTCAGACTTTGAATGCGGGTATGGTTGTTGACACTGCACCGAGTGCAATTGATTTTCTCTAAATTGCTCTGAGCGTCACGGTAGCTAAATAAAGCCCCCTGTTCGCACTGTAATTTGGCTAGGTCAGGATGGATGTCAGTACCAAAAACTGTTGTCGTAGTCGGGGTGCTCTGCCAATTACACTCAGGATTATTGCAACGATGCTTTTGAATGCGTAATTGATGGTCGCTAAAGACGGCATGAAAATTAGACTGCAAAAATCCATTTTTCTTGAGCTTTTGACCACAATTTGGGCAGGTGACGTATCCTAAGTCAATCAAGGCAGATTGTTCGGCTAGTAGCGCATTTTGTACCTTGGTCAGAAGCGAATTTGTTCTTCATGGCGCAGCCCTAGATCGAGAATTGATTTGGGTGGGCGAAGATCGTATATTTTCACCGTGTCTCGCTTGACTACCTCTTGACTAGCAACAGAGACTTTCTCGACGATGACACGAAATTCGTATTCCATAATTAGTAGTACTCGGGTTGCTTCTCCTCAAACAGAGGCTACCATGAAAATCGCAACAGCACACTAATTTATTCCGCTTCCTCCGTCTAACGTTCCCAACCACCCGCCGAAGATAGCCTCGAATGTTCAACAGATACCCCCTCGACGGTCAGTGTGCATTGGGGTTGTTGTGCTGCTGCAACTGCCGGCCACTGAATCATACCTCCATAATTTCACTTTGAAAATTCTTGAAGTAGCTCCATTGCTTCTTGAGCGCGACCGGCAGGCACAAACAAATGGTCGTGATAATAAGCAGAAATAGGATTCACGCTAATATTATGATCCGCTAACTTACCAGTAATAGCAGCTAGAAAGCCGACTGCTTCTAAACTTGAGTGTATGGAAAGCGTAATCATGCAAAATACTGATGTGTAGGATAGAGAAACAGCATCAGCCTGTTCACGATCAAGGATCAGCGTCAATCCCTCATCTTCTCGAAACAAGCAAACAGGATCAAGATTAGAATGGCGATTCTCCTGATGACTAATAGTGCAAAATACGTACTCCCCTTGTCGAAGGATTGGCTGCATCGAGCACAACAAGTTGCTGAGATTAGTCTCTCCTAGCATCATTTTCTACTTTAGCTCCATCCAAATTTGATCTAGTTGACGATAACTTAAGTAGCACAACGGTTAGCGCGTCACCGGACTCAAAAAAGCTTGGCTAGAGACCAGTATATCTCAAAGTTCCGGTGCATTGCGCTTGTTATGCGGCGTTTGTATTTGCAACACTGTCAAAGTTTAGATCAGACTAATCACCATCTCATTACTCTCTACACATCCCAAACCAGAATAAAGCAACTTTCCTTGATCGGAAGCATGAAGAACTGCTTTTGTACAACCGATCTCTTTCAAATAAGTCATTGCTTCTTGCATTAATTCTGTTGCAATTCCTTGTCTTCGATATGATGGTTCTACATAGACACCCCAAATGTAGCCCTTTTGATACTGCTCACTGACCATTGGGTAAAGTTCTAAGATCTGACAGCTTGCAGAGCCAATAATTTTGTTGTCTTGCTCCACAACAAAACCTTTATAGCGAAGTTCACACCGAGCATAATCGATAAATCGAATTGTTTTCTCTAGCCAATCTTGCCGAATTGAACTGGATGGAAATCCAAGCTCAACTGCGATTTGATATAAATATTCAGCAATGATGGGTTCATCCTGCTTGATGGCTTCACGAATTGTCAGAGTCTTTGCTGCCATATAGCCAATTTTTTTAGTTATTGAATGTTGGAAACTCCCTTGCCATCCCTCACGGCTTCATAGTCGGCATAACTATTTATTGAACTGACTTTTTCCATATAGCATTCACATAGAGCGAACTATATTGCGAGTCCGCAAGGTATTTCCCTTTTAAGGGTGAATACCTTGCAATCTATCCATATATTATATTACGCCGATCAAGGCGATTACATGGAAAATTTCCATATATTTTCCGGTAATCTACTGAAGGCTTTCCAAGCCAGTTTAGATAAAAATAATACAATATTACTTAGCTATACTTACTATGGAAACACGTCCGAGAAAGCTTATCGACCAGGTTCGAGATATACTTCGTGTTAAACATTACTCATATCGCACGGAAGAGAGCTACGTCTACTGGATTCGCCGTTACATTCTGTTTGATCAGAAGCGACATCCAAGAGAAATGGGCGGTGCCGAGTTAGAAGCATTCCTCACACACCTAGCAGTAGAGGAAAACGTCGCAGCATCGACACAAAATCAGGCATTAAGTGCGGTACTATTTCTTTATCGGGAAGTCTTGAAGCAGGATTTAGGTATACAAATTGAGTCTGTAAGAGCCAAGCGGTCTCGATATTGGTAGTCCTAAAGAGGACAGGATGAGTTGATAGGGAGAGAGGCATTGTAGTAATGAATGAAATTCCAAATTGCACTGATGTGATCTTCCAATTTTTTGGAAAACGACAAGGTTTTTCTTACTAAGCGTGACACTCGTTGTCTTAACGTGCAGTTGAAGCGCTCGATATAGCTCGTTAAACTCGTTTCCTTGCCAACTGCACGATGCCGCGTGCTTGGCAGTGCCACCGGATCAGACACCCAGAAATCGCGCTTAGATGACGGCACACTGGCGATATACCGCAGGTAAAGAGTTCCAAAGTGCCTGAGCCGAGGTACCACTGCGGTCACCAATGTAGCAGCCGATAATCTCACGCGTGACCACATCCATCGCTAGCCAGACCCACTGTTCATCACCTTTGCGATCTACAAACGACCACAACTCATCCATCTGCACTGTCAAGCGGCATTTCGGCTTTGGGCGCACTTGCATCTCTTGAGACACGTTCTTCGACTTCTGATTGACGTATTGTTGCACCCACAGTTCAGAAATTTGTAACGCACGAGCAATTCCTGCTAGTGAGATCTTCTCCAACAGCAGGCGGTCAATTATCTCTTTCATTTCTTCGGATATCGGTCGCCACTGCGGGTCAAGAACAAATTGGCGACCACAGTCACGGCATCTGTAGCTCTGTTTACCATGACGGCTGCGTCCATTTTTAACTACTTCCTCAGAATGACAACTGGGGCAAGCCGGCAAAGCAGGTTTCATCAGCACTCACGTAATCATCATCTCCCATTTTCTCGTATCCTGTCCTCTTTAGCACTACCAGAAATTGCAGCAATTAGTAGAACTTGAGTCGGCATATGCTCAAGCACAACTCCTTTCTCGGCTAGAAATATCTGACTCACAACGGCAACAAATTCTCAACTTGGCTAGCAACATCCCTGCTGTTTGGCATTCACCAACCACTACTGCCTCTGAGCGAAAAGAAATGTTGCGACTTTTGGTGAAGCAGGTTGCTCTTACCCCTGTGGATCGTCCCACTCGCCAAACTCAAGTCAAAATCCTTTGGCATACCGGAGCAACAAGCGAGTTGTTCACTCCCCGCCCCAGTATTCAACAAAAGCTAGGGACACCAGTTGAAGTTATCCAAGCAATCCGCGAGTTGGCAGTTGGTAGAACTGACACAGAAATTGCTAGGGAGCTAAATTGCCAAGGATTTTTGAGTCCAAAAGGTCGTGCTTTCACTGAATCTAGTGTCGCTTGGATTCGGTTGAAGTACAAAATTGATAAACCAGGAAGCGACCCCAAATTTGCTCATGATGTAGGGATTCGTACTGATGGCTGCTATTCCACCAGTGCCTTAGCTGCCAAGTTAGGAGTTGGGATTCACACTATCCACTATTGGCGAGAACAGGGAATTATTCCTGCCGAGGCTTGAAACTCCTAATGGACCTTGGTGGCATCAAGTCACACCAGAAATCCTTCAGACACTGCGTGACAAAATCCGTCGAGTACCTGTGAGAGCTGAGTAATTAACATCTAAAGTTGATGTACGCCTATTTAGGGCAAGCATGTCAACTACTAGGTCACCCCTGCAAAAGCTATTCTTGAGTAGCACTTTGTGGGGGTATTCTATTTTCAGCTATTAACGGCGCGTCAGTTGCAACTGGAAATTTGTCGCGCAACAGTTGAATAAATTGGTTTAGAGCTAATACAGCTTTCTTATACCCAGGCGCTTGCTTGCCTAACTTCAAACGAGTCAGAATCTGGTCGCGCATCTCTTCGAGGGCATTAACTTGAGTGAATTTCTGAATCTGTGCTAACAGGAATGTATTTTCTTCATGCTGTTGGGTTAGTTGGGTTAGTTGCTGCTCTATTTGCTCTGTTTGCCATGTATTACTCGGCTGGCTGTCTGCTCCACCGTGTGTATTACTAAGTAAATCTTCCTTTTTTATCCGTGTATTACTTGGCAAGGAATAAGGCTTGTGCCTAAATATCTGCTCTAAATAGTCAGCCCTAGTGAGTGAGAGTGACTCAGCTTCTTCACCTAGCGCTCTCCAGGTAGTATCTGTCAGTCGCAAAGAGCGCACACAGCGATGTTCGTCATTTTTCAGGGCAAACTTTCCTTGAGTATCTCGTGGCATTAATCTATAGACTATCCATGTATTACACCGATAGTTTAGCTCAATTCTCTCGACTTGCCATCCGTGTATTACCTGGAAGGCTTAAGCAACTTCCTACTCGTTTAGCATCAACCTCAACCCACGTATTACATGGATGGTGTTACCTGTTCAACTTTTTCAATCGCTGCGCTGACAAAGTTAGACTTGCAATTAACCTGCTTGATGGAGCAAGATTACAGGCATAACCACAACATCCCCAAATCTTATTGGAAGAGGTGCAATGTGAATACATCATCGGTATCCCTAATGGTCTTTTATTGCCGTTGGCTTTGAAGATGTATACCCGTTTAGTTGGGAGTGGTTTCCAGGGAATAAATTTGGCTAGTGCATCCACTAGAAATCCCCTGGCGGCTGGTGTTTTTACCACCAGTTTATCTACTCCTGGCGTATTTTTCCCGCTGTTGGTTTGCGTTACTCTCCTTGTCGCTAAAAGGATGTTGGAGTAGCTTCTCATCATTAGCCTTTGTAGGCTTCTTACCTTTCGCAGGTTGCCCTCTTGGGTAGCCTTGAATATTCTTCTTCTTAGGTTCTTAACTATTCGATTGGATTTACGCCAATTGACGTTATTCCAATCAGTAGTTCTTTCGGTTACGCTTACATTCCAATCGGATTGCATCTAACTTTTCCCAAAAAGTGCAGTTCCTGTAATCTGAAATTCAAGAGACTCGCTATCCTCACGTCAGCAGTCTTTCGACTTTGGCATTTGCCCTATCTACCCAGTTATTTATTCCTGTTATCTTTCGATTGGTAGCTTTCGCTTTTTGAGGATTCCTTTTCCCACTGGGGGTTTAAGGATTCCTTACGGTTTCCTTACTAAGGAAAAATATCCTTAGACCCGATTGGGGTTACTTCGTTCTACACAATTGAGATTTGACGAATTTAGGTTCCCTCTATACATCGGGGGTTGTGTGGTGTCCTATAATTCAGCAGAAAAGAACTGAATTACATTGTCTATTGATTTTATATCGATAGACCTAACCCCTAATTGCCGTGTTAGTCGGTATACGACAACCTAAATATGACGATGCCTCCTCAAGGGTTTGCTTGTGCTAACCGTGTTCGTCTTACCCTAGTACTATTCCCCTCCACCGACTGGCGGGCTGTTGTACATTTAACCCTCTAGCTGTGAAACCACCAGATTGTTCCGGTTGCTCCTTTGGGCGGGTACTGGCTTGGACACTAGCCAGGAGTCACTCTTCGGGACTCACTCTTTTGTGCAACATCGAATCGCACTCTTCTACATCTACAATACTGCCGATTTCACGCTTTCACGAGTTCGTCCTTGAAAAAAGTCCATGAACGATTTTCTGATTCCTGCATCAGGGAAACACGGGTATGAAAACGGTAGTCATTCCATTGGCAGCTTTAACCATTGCAGCTACGATGATGTTGACATTGCCATAACACTCCTGGCACTCAAAGAAGGAGAGGCGATTGATGAGCTAGAAGCACTGCTGACACGCTTGCGATCGCGTGCGGCTATTGAAGCAGATGCTGCCTCAGCAAGAATATCTTGTGTCTGAAGAGCGATTACGTGAACTACGTATCTCAAACTGCTATTGCAATTGTGCAAGAACTACAGGAAGTGGCGGGACAACAAGAACAACTGGTGATGTAGTTTTGTGATTCCTAACGCAGGCAATCGCATAGCTTGGATTGCTAACGGTGAAGTTGTGCCGCGGCAGATCACCTCGAATACTCACCAATAACCTCTGTTCCGTCCGCACCAACGCAGTGTTAGGTGGCTGGCAACTAGCAATTCATTCAATAATCGCAGCAACTAATCGCCAGTGCCATAGATTTAAGCTTCATTAAGCTCCCTCACCTAACATTGCAGGTACGTCAATCTCTTTAATACAAGTGGCTCGTGATAAGGAGAGAATACAGTCAAGAATGCGAAGAAGATCGCTTAGAGGAATCGCTTCACTGCCCGTCAGATTCTCTGCGGCAAGATCCGCCAACACTTCGGGTGTACCAACATTACCAGGGTTAATTACAGTTATACCGATTTGCTGCGATCGCAATTCTTCACGCAAGGAATGCACCACTCCCCGCAGTCCAAACTTGGATGCACTATTGGCAACTTCCCTTCCTGGGAAATTATCTCGACCTGAGAGCGCCCCCATGAAAATGATTTTCGGATTATCCGATCTTCGCAGGGCAGGCAGTAGCGCTTTCACCAACCGAATTGGAGCCACCAAATTGACTGCAATCACTCGGACAATATCCTCATCAGAACACGCTTCAAAGCGGTACTGAGGGGTAAACGCATGGGTTTCCCAGGTTCCACCCATGTATAGCAAAGCATCTAAGGAATCATCCCCAATTGCTGTGACAACCGTTTCTATCCCTGCCAAGTCAGACAAATCTGCCTGCACCCATTCACCAACCGGAGTCACTATACGAGACACCGCTAATAGGCGAGCGCACTGGTCTATGAAATGTTCTGCAACAGCAAGTCCAATGCCACGACTTGCACCTGCTACCAGAATTGTCTTAAAAGACATTGCTGTTCTCCTAATCTAATTGAGGCGCAGACCAAACTTCGTCACTCCCGGAAACTCAATATTGAATTGTTCCGAGAAGTAATCCGCGTGGAAGGTTTGATAGGGCTTAAACCCAATGGACTCGTAGGTATGGCGAGCTACGTCATTGCCATTGAGCACCATAATTCCCGCAAAGTCGTGCTGCTGCGATCGCCCCTCCTCCAGCAAGGCTCTGAGTAACACTTTGCCAAAGCCTCGCCCCCGTGCCTCTGGCAACACGGCAACATTTTCAATAATCCAGGTTGCCTGGGGTGTTAGGAAAACTGGTCGCAAATCGCCTCCCCAAAACGCCATATAGCGATCGTGAAACGCGGTTAAGTTTTCCCTAGACCACTTCAACTCGTGGGCGATCGCCTCTAGACGAGACAGACGCAACGGGCAGTAGTCCTCTGTACCAGGCACATAGCCTGCTGCAGCCGCAACGGGTTTGTCCTGAGCCTCCAAAATTAGAAAATCCGCTACGTTGCCCCAATTAGAAGCATCTGTCCTCAGTTCTGCCTCAATAAACTGCAAGGCAGTAGTTCCAGTACCATCCAACAGATCTTCCCAAAAGCAGTGATTCAACGGCGGCAAAGAAGCCTCATACTCAATTCTGGCAAGGAATGGAATATCGGCAGTTGTTGCTTTGCGGGTGTTTAGCGTGGTTGACATCAAAACTCCTTTGGGTAAACCCCTTATAAAAGATACAATCTGTATGTATCTCAAAATAGAGGAAGATTCTCTTTTCTGTCAAGATACATACTGTCTGAATGTTAAATCCGAGCGATTCATCATGCCTGCCAAGTTGACCAAAGCTGAACAAACTCAACGAACTCGCCGCGCCATTCTTGAGCGAGCGCGTCACTTATTTGCAACAAAAGGGTATGCCGCTACAGGAACCGAGGAAATCATCAGCGAATTAGGAATTACACGGGGAGCTTTATATCACCAATTCAACGATAAACTGGGGGTGTTTAAGGCTGTCATCGTTGAAGCCTATCGTGAGATAACAGACTACATCCAAACTAAAATTCAACCGCTAGATAATAATTGGCAGCAGTTAATCGTCGGCTGTCAGGCATTTCTAGAAGTTGCTCGGCAGGACGAACTGCGGCGTTTGGTTTTCGTTGAGGCTCCAGCCGTTTTGGCAGCAGGTGACCTGACTGAAATCGATCGATATGGCTTTGGTTTGCTCTATGAGTCCATTCAGATCGCTGTCGCTGAGGGTCGGCTAAACACGATCGATGCAGAGGGTTTTGCTCACTTAGTCAATGGTTCGCTAAATGAGTTAGCTGCCTGGGTTGCACAGTCTAATGATCCTGAGCGATTGAAAACAGCACAATCCTTAGTCGAGACATTACTGATGCGGCACCGCAGTTAATTCTACTTATCGAATTTCAGGTAATCTGCTTGGCAATCACAATCATCTCATTAATAGGCTTCTTGATACAGATGGGTAGGAGTTGGCTCACAACCCGATCAATAACTCAAGCCAGCTAACGGCTCTGGCTGAGCGGCTGTTGATACCTTTGTTACAACACTAGCAAGCTTTACCAATCCGCTCCAGCCAACTTGTTGGACTGCGATCGCTGTCCCTTCTACTATTACTCGTTGATAGCATTAATATCACTCTCATCATAGATCCACATTGCTTTAACCCGAATGGCACTAAGATAAGTGGAAACACTTATCATTCAAGCAGTTTGCAATTGCCTGCGTAACTCACGTCTGGGTTTTTTCATCAAGGGATAAGCCTTAGAACGACGCTTTCTAACTCTAGGTTCAGCCCGACCAGGGCGAGCTGGAACTGATTTGTGAACAATAACTTTTAGTAAAGAGCGATAAATTAGGTCACGTTGTGTAGAAGAAGCGGTTAATAATGCGGTAGTAAAATTCTCCAAATGATGGCGAGTTCCCTGCAAAGATAAGCGCAATGGAGACGTACCATAAGTAGTACCAGCCGACCACATTAACCCGCGTAGCAAATTGTAAGCGAGTAAATAAACATAAAGCTCTTTGCGTACCATGGAAGGAGTTTTACAACGCAAAACATCCATTGCCAAAGTTGTTTTTAAATGTTTTAAATTGAGTTCAACACTCCAACGTTCACCATACAGTTTGAGAACTTCTAAGGTAGAATAATTTGTTGTATCCAATAAAGTAGTAATTAAACTGACTTGCTGAGTGCGAAAGCCAGGAATGATAATGTAATAGTAAATTTCTCGCACAATCAAGGTAGAGGGTAGAGCAGAAAAATCCGACTCATTTAATCCTTGAGGGCATTTTTTAGGCTTATGCCAAAAAACGAATTTATCGCTTTCTCCAATGATTTTACCTTTTCGCATAGTTGTTTTTCGAGATTGATGCTTCCGGAATACTGCGTCACAACCCAAATTTTTAATCAAAATCAAATCGGCATAAGCGCAAAAAGCCCGATCTCCTAAAAGTACATCTAAGGGATTGAGAAATGGGTATAATTTTCTAGCAAGCTTTAAGTCGTGAGTATTCAGGACATCGATAGCTAGGGCAACAGCAGCGCCTGTAGCCAAACTAAATATCACGCCAATTTTAGCAATTGGAAAACCACACCCTGGCTTTTGGCTACTTGGTTGTGGGTAAGCTGCTTGATTTTCGATACTGTCAGGCATTGATACAGTTGAACCATCTATAACTTTCACATGGCGACCACACCATAAATTCTCAGGTATGACTTTTTCTTCTAGTTTTTGTGCCGTCATACCAAAAAGTTTTTCTAATAGTTTTTCTGGTAGTCTTGAGCGGGCTTGACAGTAAGCACTCGAATCAGTTGAGGGAATTTTTACATCTTCATTTACCAGATAAGCAATGACTCGGCTGACTGCATTGTGACAACTTTTATCGACATCCAAGACCTGAGATAGGAATGCCCATAAAGTCACGAATGGGTCAAATAGTCGGCAACGAAATTTAATTTGTAGCTCATCAATGATTTTCTGGATTTCCGACTCTGGTAACAGTTCTTGGAATGGCAGTCCCCAGCTTTGCGTGAATTTATCCTTGAGGATTTTCACTCGATTTGGCACAGTAGTAATAGTCATATTTGCTTCCAATCGTCCATTTCTTTTTTACCGGAGTTGGAAGCTTTTTCTACATCCAGAACAATTTTTTAGTGGTTATCTGCATCACTGCTGTGTCAACAATAAGACTGCTTGTCCAATGCTGCTCTTAATTTCTTAACCCCAACAAGCAAGCCATTCTGCCCAAGTCCTTATCCTTCAAGGATTTCGCCTTATCTTAGTGCCATTC
>NZ_RSCK01000125.1:0-398 GCF_003991895.1 Chroococcidiopsis cubana SAG 39.79 | reverse complement strand
ATAACAATGCATCTGGCTTATTTGCTGATGACCATTTACATTGAGAGTAAAGATAGATTACTTGTTCACGGGGCAATTCTACTCCTTCTCGATATTCAACTGCTTCGAAAAGCATTGCTACTGATACAAAACCACTCATTTAGAAAACTATGACACAAATGAATCAACTCTGTAGAACCAACCCTTTCAAGGTGTTGTGTTTTGTACAGATTTGCTATTTGGTTGAAAGATAAAGAAATCTCAAAATGAAATAAAAGAATGCTACTAGGTCAAGTATTTGAGCGCTTTATTCAAGAAAGCCCAGTTTCTGTTTTCTGTGGGTGCAACGCGAAAAAGTGGGATTAAGCTGGATAAAGCCTAGCTGTTAAAATGGAGTCGCAAAAAGTTGACCAAGTTCT
>NZ_RSCK01000124.1:0-14843 GCF_003991895.1 Chroococcidiopsis cubana SAG 39.79 | reverse complement strand
TTTTTATATTTTTAGCTGGGTAGCTTGTTAACTCAGTACTGCTGAGTCATTTTGTCATTGGTTAGTCTAAACTCCAGTTACCACAGATCGTGTGTTTTACCCAATAATCAAGCACTTAATTGTCATCGGTCTCGCGCCATGCTAGGGAAAATCATTGGTCGGCGATATCAAGTCATACAAATCCTCGGTAGTAGTAGCTACTGTCAGACCTACCTAGCACGCAATCTCGATCGCAACCAGCCTGCTAAGTGTGTCATTAAGCATTTATTATCCACAGACAAAATCACCGATCTCAGTTATCGCTGGCAACGCTTGTTCAGCCGAGAAATTGCGGCTTTAGAAAAACTCCAGTCCTATTCGCAAGTACCGCAGTTATTAGACTATTTTGAGGAAGATCGACAATTTTACTTGGTGCAAGAGTATATTGTCGGGCAACCGCTAAGTCAACTCATGCCACCAGTAAGCGTCAAGTGGAGTCAGCAGCAAGTCATCGAGTTGTTGTATGAAATCCTCAGCATTCTGGAAATAGTACACTCACAGGGACTCATTCACCGCGACCTCAAACCCAATAACTTAATTCGCCGAGCATCGGATGGAAAATTAGTTCTAATTGACTTTGGTAGCGTTAAACAAGCTTGGACGCAGGTAGTGACATCATCAGGACAAACCCAAGCTAATTATGCCATCGGTCTTCCTGCCACCATAGCTGTAGGTACATCTGGTTATATGCCCTCCGAGCAAAGTCACGGACGACCGCGACCTAACAGCGACATCTATGCTTTGGGGATGATTGGCATTCAAGCCTTAACTGGAATGCAACCAACGCAATTATTAGAAGATGCTGAAACTGGGGAAATGATTTGGCAACATCTGGTAACGATCGCGCCAGAGTTAACAGCCATTTTAAATAAAATGGTACGCTACCACTTCTTAGAGCGCTACCAGTCTACTACAGAGGCATTAAATGCTTTAGCGCCTCTGGTGGATGCGCCGGAAAAAGTACATACCGCTCCAGTCATGCTTTCAGTACCAAAACCAGCAGATAAGATCGTAGGAGTGGTGAAGCTTGTACGCAAACGCATTGCCTCACGGTTAGGAACAGCATTGGGAGTGACTTCTGCATTTGCGCTGTTACTTGGTAGCTACTACGCTTTGCGACCGACAACAAATATTTCACCCACAATGGCGCGCTCGCAAATTGTCGAAGCATCTCATACAACTGAGCCTAGCACTTCTCCTCACACCTCGATGACGCGCACCTTGACTGGGCATACTAACGCAGTGTGGGCGGTGGCGATCGCGCGTGACGGACATACCCTAATTAGTGGTAGCGGGGACAAGACAATTAAATTCTGGGATCTTAGTTCTGGAGAATTGCTACGTACCTTAACTGGCAATTCAGCTGAAGTCTTATCGCTTGCCCTAAGTCAAGACGGACAAATGCTGACCAGTGCTAGCTACTCAGCTCAGCCAGCAGTCAAAGTTTGGGATCTATCTACTCAAGAATTACAACATACAATTGGAAATGTTAGTAAAGTCTGGTCTGTTGCCATAAGTCCCGATCGCCAGACTCTTGTAAGTAGCAACGCAGACGCAAGTATCAAAATTTGGGATCTATCTACACGAATGTTACGCCGCACTCTTATCGGACATGCGGACACAGTTTGGTCTGTTGCCATTAGTCCTGATGGCAAAACTTTAGTTAGTGGTAGTAAAGATCGAACGATCAAAATTTGGGATCTTCGTACCGGAGCATTACGCCGTACTCTCTTGGGACATACAGATCGAGTCAGATCTGTGGCGATTAGTCCTGATGGACAGACTTTGGTATCGAGTAGTTGGGACAAAACGATCGGAATTTGGCAACTACAAACCGGACAGCGATTACGCACTTTGACGGGACATTCAGACTATATTAATTCAGTTGCAATTAGCCCAGATAGTCAGATGATTGCTAGTGGAAGTGACGATCGCCAAATCAAACTTTGGCAGCTCAATACTGGAGAGCTATTGACAACTTTTTCTGGACATCAGGGTAACGTAAATAGCCTCAGCTTTACTCCCAATGGCAAGCTAATTGTTAGTGGCAGTGAAGATAAAACTATCAAACTTTGGAGCTTGCAAGGGATAAATTAACTTAGATTAAAGGCGATCGCCCCCCTCAAGCAAGCACCACTGAGATTGGTATCGCTCGTGTTTGCGCCTGTTAAGTCTGCCCGCAATAAGTTTGCACCGCTCAGATCGGCTCCACTCAAATTAGCATCGCTCAAATCTGCCGCAGTTAAGTCAGCTCCGCTGAGATTTGCGCCACTGAGGTTAGCCCCTCTCAACTTTGCCCAGCCGAAATTTATCTGACTGAGATTGAGATAGCTGAGATCGGCGCACATGAGATTGGCATTGATAAAGTGCCTGTCTCCAACCGCGTATCGCCGTTTTAATGTCTCAACACTTAATTTGGGCAATAAAATACAGAAATTACCGCTGTCGCACCATCTAGCTTCCACCAAACTAGCAGCAGTTTTAATTGCTATTTCATCCGAGGTAGGTATGACAATACTGTTGCACTCATCCCTTTGACCGTCGAGCATGAAAGCAACATTATAGGCTGCATCGCGTGAATCGAATAAGAGAACGCGATTTTCCCCAGAGCGATCGCTCAATCCAACGATCGCATTTCGCAACGATGAGAATTTTTGCAGTAAGTCTTTCATGCTCTCGATCGCCTCATCATGATATTAACTATTTGCCGATCCTGGCTTAGTCAGCTTGCGGTGCAGTTCGGCGTTGACGGTATCGGGCAAGACTTTGCTCACCGCACCCTGAATTTTGGTCGCGAGCGATCCAGCGACTATACTATCTTTACCTTTCATCAGGGCTTCAAACCCCTGCTTGGCAACCTCAGCCGGATCGTCCTTCTGGTTTGCACCTACGTTAGTGTCGTCCATTCCCGCGCGGTGGAAAAAGTTAGTCTCAGTTGGTCCGGGCATGAGCGCAGTTACAGTTACGCCTGTATCCTTCAACTCGTTGCGTAACCCTTCCGAGAAGGATTGGATAAATGCTTTAGAAGCTGCATAGACTGCCTCAAACGAACCAGGCATCAGGGCAGCAATTGACGAAGTAAATAGAATTCGCCCCTTGCCGCGATCTACCATATCCTTGACAACCCGTTTGGCAAGATGGACGGACGATACAACGTTGAGGTTAATTAAATTAAGTTCGTCTTGTAGATCGGTTTCGCGGGCAAACTCACCGCCAACACCAACACCGGCGTTAATGGCGATCGCATCCACTGCTCGATTCGAGTCTTGAATTTTCTGATATAGCGCCTCAACACCGTCATAAGTAGCAAGATCTGCCTGCACCGTCTCGACTTTGGCATCCATCCCTTCCAATGTCTGAGCAACTTCGTTCAGGTTTGAATGATTGGCTGTGATGAGGAGATCGAAGCCGTTTTGGGCGAACTGTTTGGCAAGTTCGTAGCCGATACCACTGGAAGCACCTGTAACGACAGCTAAGGGACGGGTGAATGAATTATCCATGAATGGTTAATAACTGCATACTTCTAACCCTTACGATCCTAGAAAAACAACAGTGCGATCGCGTCTTTCCAATGAAGTAGTACTACTGTGCCTTTTAGAGGAGTTTTGACAGGTAAGTCCTGAGAAAAAACATGGACAGCCTACACTTCCTCCACTACCCATCTCGTCGATCGTTGCTACAGATCCGATCCCCCCTAGCCCCCCTTGAAAAAGGGGGAACAAAGCCCCCCTTTTGAAGGCGATTCAACTAAAGAGACGCTCGCGCTTGTCTCTTCCCTCGAAAAAGAGGAAACAAAGCCCATTTTTCAGGCGGTTGAATTAAAGAGGCGCTCGCGCTTGTCTCTTCCCTCGAAAAAGGGGAAACAAAGCCCCCCTTTTTAAGGGGGGTTGGGGGGATCTTCTGCGGCGTAGTCAATAAAAAACGCCTGCTACTGGATGAGAATTGTCACCTCTTCGGCTTTGGTATGCAAAGCTTTCTTCACCTGATGCCCGATCTTTTCAATCAGCTCGTCAAAAGCCTGCGGCTCTTGGGTCATTTTTTCCCTCAGACTTGACTCTAGTTCGGGCTTCATTGTGTTACAGATACTATCTATTGTTTTATCTCCCAATGCCACAAAACGAATCCAACCAGGAATATCCAACTTTTCCTTAATCGCGTCTTCAATTTTCTCCCGATTTAGCCCCACTCCTCCACCAACGAGAGCTGCACCATAAACTAGTGCGATCGGCACAATTAAATGCCCAGTTAAGAGTAGAGCGATAATGCTACCGATAGTACCACTGCCAATGACCAAATTAATCGTAAATGCCACTGCATCGGCAAGGATAGCATCGCCTATGGGTAAGTCAGGATTGACTAGAGTTGGGTCGATGCCACTTTCTAACCTTAAACTGCTTCTAGGAATTTGAAACTGACGACAAATCGGATCGGTTCGCTCGGCTATTTCAGGTTGAATGCTGCTGTTGAACCAAGTCACGCATTTATTATCGATTAGTTGCCGACCGCGATCGCTTTTCAACCACTGTTCTGCTTGGCTTTTCATCCAACTTTCCAGCTCTGCCAGAGTGCGGATTTGACCGTTTTTCCAGTTTTTTAAGCCAGGTTTGACGGCATTTTCAATCAAAGCTTCCGATAATGGCTGAGTTATTAGCTCAATTAGGCTTGGAATATTTCTGGCGATCGCCTCTTTCAACTGGTGCGAGTCGTATAGTTTGTCAACTTCTGCTTTAAATGCACTAGCCCGTAGTTCCCATCTTCCTACCCGTGCTAGACCCAATGCAATGCATCGTTCTGGCTCTGGATCGGGACGAACTTGAGTGTCGGGTTCGGGAAAAATTTCTTCGCAAATCTGGCGCGTAAAACTCATGCGAGATGCGCCACCCGTCATCAATAAAACTTTGGGCGTTACCCCAAGTTTTTCTAGCTTTTCCTTTGCTTCATTAATTGCCTGACGATACGACTCTTGCCAACTTTTATTGCCTAGTTGGGGTAGGGGCTGGTTTAAAATTTCTGCAATAATTTGCTGGTTGACTTTAGGAATAAAAAAAATCTGTTCGTTAATTGACTCAAAACCGCGTGCGAAGGATTGAGAATCGCTGTATATCTGTTCGTTAGAAAAGTAATCTTCTTTCGCTTTACGACAGGCAAGTTCGCACCGCGATCGATGATGGGGGTATTCTGCAAATACTTTTTCTAGTAGAACTTTCTGTTCGTGGTTAGCAAGAGTACGAGCAAAAATCGCTCGGTCGATCAAACTAGCTCCTAAAGCATTACTGCCAAAATCTAGTGGAATTTCGTGAAAGCTTTTAACTAAGGTAAAATCTGTAGTTGAAGAACCAATATCGACAATTAGCACTGATGATTTGAGCTGGTCGTAGCCAAACTTACCGACTTCTTTGGCTTGCATGAAAGCAGCTCGCGATTCGGGTACGACACTTAATAATGGGATGCCAGTTGACTCTAATAGATGTTGATATTTCTCTCGCTCTTCCAACGACCATCCTGAAGGACATCCAACATAGAAGTGACTGTTAATTCCACCTTCAATCTGTTTGCTTTCTTTCAGCAGGCGATAGTAAGTTTCTAAAAATCGACGAATTGTCTCTCTAGAATTAAGATCGTCATCTGGTTTTTGCTTAAAAGCAATTGTCAGTTGAGTCACGCCAGCTTGAATTAATGCTTGTTCTCCTACAAGATAGCCGAGATCGGGATGCCATCCAAGTGCGGTAATTTGGTTCTTTTTATGATTTATTTCTAGCATCTGAGGAGACTCAATACTTTGAGCTGGTGCTTTAGCTACAGCTGTTTCACCATGTCCCAAATCGAAACCAATGATTTCGGAAACTTTCACGTTCATACTATTATTTATATTCAATATTTAATCTCAATCTCGCTCGAATTTGAATGCAATTTTAGACCGACTCACGATGACACAATATTTTCATTTTCGGTCATAGAACGAGCTGGCTCAATGACTCGACCGCGTAGCAGCAGGCGATCGCCCTTCCATAAGGCAGGAGTTATAGTAATGTATTCTTGAGCCGAGCGGTCTATATTTGGCTCAAAGTCAAAATACTCACGGCGGCTAGATTCGTCTTGCGATCGATACATCTGAATTCTAATTCCCTGCTCTATTAAAATTTGTGGCAGAAGTTTCACGAGTTCGAGCGTCATTTGTGGTCGATCTAGAAATGACGCGCCACTGAGTCTTTGCAAAAAATTTAAAAGTTCTGGTAATTCTTCTATGCCACTAGCATCAATTGTCTTATTATTTTCCGAAGCTGCAACGGCAAGATCGATAGTATTTAGGGCATCGCCTAAACTATTTAAAAGGGCAGATTTATCGACCTGCACTTTTGATGGAAGGAATTCCTTCAGCACAGCAGAATCTAAGCGATTTTCTTGGCTGGCATTGAGTTGAAATACCACTTCTAGTCCGACTAGCAGAAAGAGCAACAAAATTGCAATCCAGACTTGCGAAGAATTTGAATACGATGAGAATAACGCTCCTAAAATGCCGATACAACTGAGTCCTTGTAGCAGTTTTAAAATCAAGTTTTTTGGAGAAAGCTTAGAAGTTCGACTAACAATTTGTCCCTGTTCTGTACTAGAGGCTTGCGTATAGTCGATCGCACTCAGAGTATTTAGAGACTGCCGCAGCACTTCTAAAAAAAAGGAAGCCAAACGCACCTGAGCGATACTGAGTTCGCCAACATAACTTCTTTCAAGTTCATCAAGTCGGTTCTGCACCACCTTAACTACTTGCTCTAAGCTAGTCGCTCTCTCGATTTCTGAGTGTAGATCGCTGCGGCTTTCGTTAAAAAGTGTTGTGAGTGTCTTCATTGTGCTAGACGAGGCTTGGGGAGCTAGATTGCCTCTCTAAAAACGGTAACTTCTTCAATAGGCTGACGACCACTAACTCTAGGGTTACTTTTATCAGTCGGTGTGTTAGGGAAGATTTAGGGGGCGATCGCATTGCAGCTTGGAAATTTGGCAATACAGTTCAGTTAAAAGAAAGTATTAGATCCTCGAAGATCCCCCCTAGCCCCCCTTAATAAGGGGGGTTGGGGGGATCGTCTTATCTGAACTGTATTGGAACATATGGGACAAATAATAAGGGGTGCAGTTTTAGAAACGCACCCCGGGTTTAGTATAGAGATTTAAATTTAGAATTGAACCGTTGTTACTTATATCTTCAAAACTCGCCAGCTCGATTCCAGAAAATCTAGTCTGAGTTGATAAGTTGACAAATTGGGTGTCGCGATCGCTTTGTGTAGCTTGTGAGTAAACATACTCAAATTGTGTCCTAAAGAACCCTGACCTCTGGTGGAGGTAGTGGGAGTAAAGTTATAGGCATAGTAGAACTGCTTTGTACTTTTGGCAAAAACCAATGACTACGAGCAATTCGCATCTAGATGCAGTATTGCAGCGCTCAAACCCCCTCATTCAGGTGTTTGCAGATGACGGCAGATTTCCTAATAATGAAAAACTTCCTCTAGTTCTGTACCAAAATGCGGTGAAGTTACCCCAATATGGTAGGGATGGACGGCTAGCCAAATACTGGCATCTACAGCAAGCAAAGGTGTGAGTCATGAGCCAGATAACAATCCCAAATACAGAGTTTTACACTTGGAAAAACTACCGCTGCGCTTACGAACACTACCCCACAGAAGCTCAAGATAGCACTCCTTTGCTACTCATTCACCCGATTGGAGTTGGCTTATCGCGTCGATTTTGGCATCGCTTCTGTCAAGCTTGGTATCAAAGCGGACACAATAATCCGATTTACAATCCCGACCTCCTCGGCTGCGGTGAGAGCGAGATGCCACATATCGCCTACACTCCGGCTGATTGGGCTGCGCAGTTGCAACATTTTCTGCAAACAGTCATCCAAAAACCCGTCACCTTGGTCGTGCAAGGGGCGCTGCTACCTGTAGCGCTTGAAACCGTCCGGTTGCAAACTCAACCAAATCTCATCCAAAAATTGGTATTGGCTAGCCCTCCAGCGATCGCACTCGTGACTCAACCAACAGGAATGAGGCAGCAAAAACTGACATGGAATTTGCTAGATTCGCCCCTTGGCACTGCTTTTTATTTTTATGCTCGCAGACCGCAGTTTTTGAGTTCTTTCTCGACCCGTCAGCTATTTGCTAGTAGCGATCGCGTCGATAGTGAATGGTTGGATCTGTTGGTCAAAGGTGCGGCAAATCCCGCCAGCCGTTATGCAGTCTTTTCCTTCTTAGCGGGTTTCTGGCGACAGAATTATCGAGATGCGATCGCGGCGATCGCTCACCCAACATTAGTTGTTGTGGGCGATCGAGCATCGAGTATCAGTAAAGACAAGCAGGATACGCCAGATCGACGATTAGCCGATTATCTTAAGTGTTTGCCTCAAGCTAAAGGTGTCAAGATTTCCGGTCGCAATGTCTTGCCCTATGAGTCAACGACTGAATTTGTTGCGACATTAGCAGCATTTGAACCTTAGTCAATCCAATTCGGAAGTACTGAGCGGGAGCATTTATGCATATTCATCATCTTAATTGCGGTTGTATGTGTCCGTTGGGCGGAGCGCTATTTGACGGCTTCAGTCGGGGTCTGAGTGCTTGTCTCGTCTGCCATTGCCTGCTAGTCGAGACAGAACAGGGACTTGTCTTGATTGACACAGGCTTTGGTCAGCGCGATCTTGAAGCGCCTTACTCGCGACTTAGCCCATTCTTCATTCAAGTTAATAACATTCAATTCGATCGCAAATATACAGCGCTCCACCAGCTCGAACAACTCGGTTTTAGTGCAAATGACGTGCGCCATATTGTAGTAACCCATCTCGATTTCGACCATGCTGGCGGTTTAGAAGATTTTCCCGAAGCAACCGTACATGTGATGCAGGCTGAGATTGAGGCTACCCAGTCAAGGCGCGGTTTCATTGCCAGCCGACGCTATCGTCCCAATCAGTGGGATGAGGTCAAAAGCTGGAAGTATTATTCTGCTGGGGGTGAACCTTGGTTTGGCTTTGAGGCAGTGCGTAACCTTGAGGGACTACCACCAGAAATCCTGATGATTCCGCTCGTCGGTCACACCCGGGGTCATGCTGGGATTGCGATCGACACGCCCGAAGGCTGGCTGCTTCATGCAGGCGATGCCTACTTTTATCGACATGAGATGGGTTCGCCCCAGCGTCGCTGCACGCCTGGTCTGCGCGCCTACCAGTGGATGATGGAAGTCGATCGCCAAGCCCGCATCTACAACCAACAACGGTTACACGCACTGTCGCTCGATCGCAGCAAAGACGTGCGCCTCTTTTGCAGTCACGACGCTGTTGAGTTTGAGACATTCGCCAAGCGATCGAATAATTGAGCCAGACAATTTCAATCACAAATCATCCGTGACTTTGCTCGATCAGATCGTCTAGTTCTGCCTGCATGTGGCTGCAAACCCTTTGGTAGCAAGCATCTACATAGTCGCGATCGCGTGCGGCGCTACGACCGTAACGCTCGAATACAACTGGCGCGCAGACGCGAGTATGAATCTGAACGGGGAAGGGAAAATTGGGAATTGGACCGATTCCCACACCCCAAGGTAGCCCCAGAAAAATTGGAAACACACCTGTATTCCCGTCGAGTGACCAGGGAAAACCCCACTCCTGTAGCTGCTTCACCTGCGAGTAAAGATCGGTCAAGATAATGAGAGTTTCATGAGCGCCGCGGGAGACAAGCGGTACAATTGGTGCTGATTCGATCAGCGCTAACTTAATAAACGCCTTATTATTTGCTAGATGAATTTGGTTCCGCATTGCATAGGGACGAAACAAATCTTCTGCCCCGCCTGGGTAAACAAGTAGTGCTGCATCCTTTGAGAGTGCCGCACGAGCCATTTTTGGATGAGCAATAATTGCTCCAACCTGCGAACCTGGTCGAGCGAAAATCGGCGTTTGCCAAGCAGAGGGATGCATTAAGGCGTAGGCTAATCGTTCGTAGCCAAACCGACTAAACCAGTCATACAAAAACATTGATGTATCTGGGGAAGCCAAACCCCCATTATGAGAACCAACCAGCAACACCTTACCTGTTGATGGGATATGATGCCAGCCATCGGTTTGAACTTGGAAATAGTTATGGTAAAACCATTTCCAGATCGGCATCCAAGCTTTTATCGCTTCAGGGTTGCGTTCTGATAAAGACCAACCATCGAATCTAGACTTAGAAGTTGTGGCGCTATGGCTTTTCGTACCTGTGACAATGCCGATCTTTTCCAGTAAATCGGAGAGTTGTTGAGAGATTTGGTCATTACTGCCCCAGTTATGTCTAAATGTGTTCAAAATGATTCCAATAGATAGCTATAGCCCTTAATCATTCTATACATACCACTCAGTCATATTAACAGCGATCGCATCTTTACCTCTGTTCGTCGCGGTCTGCATAGTCTCAAAAGGTGCTAGCAGTCTAGCCCAACAACAAGCACTCCTAATTTTCAGTTTAGATAAATCGATTGCCGACTAGCTTAGCTGTATGAAATTGTTTTTGCATCCACGTATACCCCTTATCAATGCAATTCGGACAAGCTTCGCCACAGGTTTCTCCACATTCATTGCATAAAATTATTGTTGCTTCTTTTCTCTCGAAATCTCGCTGACAGAAATAGCAACGCTGATATTTTCGAGAAAAGCTTCTGTGTTCGATTTGAAATTTTATCATCTTAACCTTACTTAACTAAATTAGTTTACAAAGTATTGTGTCGTGTTAAAAACAGCACGTTTTACAAAAAATACTTGTCCTCATGGCAAGCAGGCAAAAGGCTTATATTTATTAAGCTTACAAACGACTTGTCTACAGTTACGTTTAAGAAAATGTATGACTTCAGTTCTAGTTTGTATGACTTGTTTACGTTATTTATAGCAATTCTCGATCGCGTGCATAGAAAGGGGCGCACTGCTGTGCGCCCTTACAGCCTGTGTATTTCGCTCAAGACTGACATTACTTATTATTTAGCCCGTCAAAAGAATTGTTAAGTCTTTTTTCAAAGATTCTTTATTGATAGTCGGTAACAGCCTCTTTTTGACGGCGAAAACTTGTAAGAATGTAATGAGCGTTGCCCCTGAGTAGGTGACAAAATATTCGATTAAAAAGTTAAAAGTGTTATTTTGCTCAAAAAACTCAACTATTGGGATATGCCAGAGATATATCCACATACTATTCTGGGCAATAAATAAAATCCAAAACTCTAATTTTTTGAACTTCCCGATAATTGGAATAAATTTGTCTGCTACTAGGTAAGCTAAAACAGTCATACCCATAGCATAGGAAAGATAATACGCCGAAGGTGGATACTTATGAGTCTGTGTATTAACTAATTCGCCCCGTTGGATAAAGTAAACTATTCCCAAAGCAGCAAAGGTTAAGAGAAAAAATCCCGCTAAAATAAAACATTGCTCTTTTCTCAATTGCGGTATCCGAATGCCGACAGCAAAAATCAACGAAAATGCGATTCCATAATAGACAAACAACGATACATTTTCTCCTAAATTGGTAGTTGTGTATGGCAAAGTTAGAGCTAGAAGCAATTCATAGAGTAAATACGAAAAGATTAAAAGGGAGAAATAAACTCTATGGTTTTTGACTCTTTGATTCACTCTTGAAATAAAAGGAGCTGTGAGAGCGACTAAAAGAAATACTCGAATTATCCAAACATAGCCAATTCCCTCTGTCAGGGTGTAGCTATCTAATATAACTTCTGGAGGAATTAACGCGGTCTTTCCTAAGAGTGACAATCCAGTATTCGCTAAAAAGTAGAAAGATAAGAAAAGCCAAACGGGAAAGAGTAATCGTTTAATTCTTTTCCAGAGATAACTTTGATAAGATTCTACTTTTCGGGATTGTGTAAATGCTAGTCCAGAAACTACGACCATTAAAACTACATCAAAGTTTCTGAGCTGAGCCAGCCAAATTGGTGGATCGACGTGAGCGAGAATAATCAGAGATAAACCTAAAAATCTCAAGAAGTCTATTTTGATGTCTCTCATTTTCGAGCATTTCCTATAGACGTAACTACATTATTAGGCTAATTCCACCCAGTCTACAGCACCTCTTTATGTACTGAGACAACAGATAAACAATCTAAGTTTTGAGAAGAAATCGATCGCGCTGCATGTTTGCTACACATGTTATCGAAATTTTTGCGATCGCAATCGCAAATTGCAAAAAGTTTTCTCTTCTTTACACTTTTCTGAGATAGCGATGAACGTTCGCTTAACGATACGATCGCGTTCAAAAATTGCTGTACGAGCGAAACGGTTCTTGCAACTAGGCTATGCAAAAAGCGCATAATTCAAATTCAGACAAGTGACAATTTCTCAGAATTGCGATCGCTGACTTAAACTCAAAACACAACGATTGAGTAAAACAGCAACGACTGTGTAGCGATCCCCAAACTGCGGTTGAGGCTGTTATTCTCTGAGAGACAAACGTAGATATGTAACAATTTAGAATTTTCTGTTCAGAAATGTTGCTGTCCTTCGATCCCGTTGTTAAGAAGGTATGGTGTGCGCACACAACTAACTCGGTAAATCCCAAATTCAAGGAGGTTGTGTCATGGTAGATTCAATCGCGCTCCCAGTAGCAGTGTTAATCCTCGGTTGGCTCTTAGCTGCCGCTATTGGTTCTTGGGCTTACTTTGCTGGCAGCAACAATGAAAATAACAAGTCGTTTCGCCTGCCTAAATTCGTCATAAAGCGATAAGCGATCGGCAATTATGGTAGAAAGTTTCCCACGTCCTTCGTAGAGGCTGGGAAACTTTACAGCAACTCTTCATCTGGTAGCACCTGTTGATGGTGCATTGGCAGTGTAATAATGAATGTTGCTCCTTGTCCCGCCGTACTTGCAGCTGTAATACTACCTCCATGCCGTTCGGCAATCTTGCGGCAAATTGCCAACCCCATGCCCGTACCTTCGTACTGACTGCGACCGTGTAGGCGTTGAAATGTCTGAAAAATTCGCTCTTGATACTTTAGCTCAAACCCAATTCCATTGTCTGCCACTATTACTTGACACGCCGCGACATCCTCTGAGTTCTCTGCTTCGCTCTGGAGTGGAGCGACCAGTTGGCTATAAATCTTGACTACTGGTGGTGTGTGAGGACGATGAAATTTCAGTGCATTTCCGATGAGATTCTGAAACAGTTGTCGCATTTGTACTGGGTCAGCATCAATGGTGGGTAGCTTGTCAACTTCTACTTTTCCTCCTGTCTGTTGCAACCGCACTTCCAAGTCAGACAATACCTCTTGCACCACTTGTTCTAAATTCGTTGTTACGAATGGCTGCGATCTGGTGGCAATCCGTGCAAAAACGAGCAAGTCATCAATCAAGCTTTGCATCCGACCGACAGCGCTTTGCATTCGCTCGATATAATCTCGTCCCTGCGCTCCCAGTACTTCGCTAAATTTCTCTTTGAGCTGATTGCCAAAAACTTGAATCTTGCGTAGTGGTTCCTGTAAATCGTGGGAAGCAACAGAAGCAAATTGTTGCAGGTCGCTGTTGGACTGTGCTAAAAGTTGTTGCTGGCGTTTTAATTCCTTCTCCGTCTTTTGCCGTTCCTCCAGTTCGCTTTGCAACTGTTGATAAAGTTCCGCTTGCTGAAGTGCGATCGCCAACTGTGTTGCTAATTGTCGCAGCAAGTCAATTTCCCATTGCTGCCATTGTCGTGGTGCCGCACATTGATTTACGACAAGCAGTCCCCATAACTCTTCTGTTTGTAATATTGGTACTACTAAGTCTGCCTGAACTTGAAAATTCGCCAAAAACTCCACATAGCACTCGGTTAGCTCTCCAGCATAAATATCTGCTGTCGCCTGCACTCGACCTTTTTTGTATAATTCAACGTAAGTTGGAGCAAAACTCGGATCTTTAGGTCTGCTACCTAAAATTGATGTCCATTCAGGCGCTACAGATTCAACTATTACGACTCCACCCCAGTCTGGTTCAAAACGGTAAATAAACACTCGATCTGCTTGAAGCAACTGCCGCACTTCTACTACAGTTGTGTTTAGCACTGCCTCTAGTTGCAAGCTTTGCCGAATGCGCTGCGCTATTCTTGCTACCAATAGCTCTCGCTGAGTTTGCTGTTGTAATATCTCTGTCACCTGCTGTTCCCGTGCAGCACTTTCTAGCTCAACCAAGTGCTGACGCAGTGCGACCAGCTCTCGAATCAGTTGCTCTTTTGTCTTTTGCTCATCTTTCATTGCCATGAATTGACGAAAACAGCTCGATCCAACACTAGAAATCCATCGTTGAAATTAGCAAGTAACAACGATCCTAGCTTTTGGCTGCCGCTATTTAGTGTCAAGTTTTATATAGTTGTGGCAAGGGTAACAGACTGCTCCAAATATCGGCAGTTAGATGAATTGCTGGAATTTAGGGTGGATCTAGGCGATCGCTAAACTATAAGTATTACTCGACAAACCATTCTTGATAGATAGCAACTAAATTCCGATTTTTTTCGCGTATAGCCCTTACTCTAATACGCATTATTAGAGCGTCAATCCGCATTTTACAAGCTCGAAGCCGCATCATCTTTGCTTCAAAGCGTAGATCAGACAAATCGTCTTTCTTCTGGGAATACTCATCTTGAGAGAAATCAGACACGATCTCGTACCACCTTTTTACTCAAAAATGATTTTGAAAATTTATCTTTTATGAAATACCAAAGGATAATTTTCTAGTACTAAACGTGGAAAAAGTTTTATTATAGAGCATTTTCTAGTCTACTGAGGTACAATAACAGCAATGAGTAAACCAGCCACGTAGATCTTCAAC
>NZ_RSCK01000123.1:0-14931 GCF_003991895.1 Chroococcidiopsis cubana SAG 39.79 | reverse complement strand
CCCACATCAACGTATTTGCCGCTCACAAAGCCAAGTCAGGCTATCTTTGGGCTTAGAAAGTTTTAAAGTCCCATTAGGGGGCGAAGGGGGACAAGGGGGACAAGGGGGACAAGGGGGACAAGGGAGACAAGGGGGACAAGGGGGTAATTCCAAGCCACCAGTTACTCACCCGACTTCTGACTTTTGACTTTTGACTTTTGAATTCTGACTTCTGACTTCTGATGCTATGATCGCAAAGGATTGGGGCTGTAGCTCAGTTGGATAGAGCGAGCGCCTCCTAAGCGCTAGGTCGCGCGTTCGAGACGCGCCAGTCCCGTCAAAATTCAAACCTTACAGCTATGTCAGCAGGGAAAGCTGTTTGCCTGAATGACAAACGCTCGACGCTTGTAATCGCGTGTTCAAAGTGCCATAATTCACAAAACTAGCTAATATAAGTGTTTTCATACCTAGCAATAGATGTAGGATTGAGCAGGAATAAAGCAGCTTTTTCCTGTGTTGCTTCAGATAAATGAATTTGTGCCAAAGTAACTAATCCTTCCGTGACAAAAGAATCTCTAACTACAGCATTTTCTCGACCATTAAAGGAAGTTTCATAAAAAACTTCTTTAATCCCAGCTGAAATAATTAACTTTAAACAAGATAGACAAGGTTCTAGGGTGACATAAATACTCGCCCCATCAGTAGATGTACCGTGTTTGGCAGCTTGGGCGATCGCATTTGCCTCTGCATGTACAGCCCGCGATGGTAGGCTCTTACTAGCGTCACAACTGCTCAACCCTGGATAGCAGTATCCTTGAGCAGTACAATGAGCTGAACCAGACGGCGAACCGTTATAACCTGTTGCTACAACCTGCTTGTTTTTAACAATTACCGCGCCAACTGGAAAAGCAAGGCAAGTTGAACGAGTAGCTGCTAGTTTAGCCAACATTAAAAAGTACTCATTCCATGTTGGTCTTTGGTCATCGCTAGCTGTCATTTTCCGTCCTGGTTATATAACTTTCCTGTTTTCAAACACTCGGATGCCTTTTGCAACTCCATTCCTAAATATCCAGAATGATCTGGACGAATAGAAGGAGAAGCAGCACAAATTTCTCTTAATAGCTTCAAGGGATTTTTCCCAGAATAGCAGGCAACAACCTCACCGCTACCAGGTGTTGTTTGGGTAACAACTATCTCACCATCTGTAACTTCAATTAGGAAGTTTCCACATGGATCGTTGTAGTCTAATTGTTTAGAAATTACCGCATACTGCTGCTTAATCAGTCGATCTACGTTTTCCCAAGTATCGTCATATATGTGGGCTGATTGGCTCATTGTAATCAGCGGTCCCATGCGTAAATCGTAACTAGAACGAGCGGCAATTTCATCTCGAATATGCTGTTGTAATGCTCTCAATCCCATAGCGTTTGCAGCCCATGCAGAAAACATATCGTTACTGCGTAACGTCGCTGTTAATGATATTTCTT
The DNA here is from genome assembly GCF_003991895.1 of Chroococcidiopsis cubana SAG 39.79. Lineage (NCBI taxonomy): Bacteria > Bacillati > Cyanobacteriota > Cyanophyceae > Chroococcidiopsidales > Chroococcidiopsidaceae > Chroococcidiopsis > Chroococcidiopsis cubana. The sequence goes on along the minus strand of NZ_RSCK01000123.1, from coordinate 13,465 downwards.
GCTCGACAACTCTCACCCAAATATGATTTAAACATGGGCTACCACCTTTTTCATGGTCTTTCACATCCCACAGTGTCATGACGGCACTAGCAGCATCGATCTCTCCAATCAGCTTTTGAATCACCTGCTCGACTTGATCTCGACCAAAATGCGATCGCAATCTTTGACCGTAAGTATATTTCACCCCTTCTCTATAGGGCTGGTCGTCTAAAATCTGCGAAAGATATTCTTGAATAAAAGCGCGATCGCATGGTAGATAATTTGGTTCGGGAAAATAGAAACCCTCTGGTTCGTCGGTGACAATTGCCATCAGATCGATCAATTCCTGCCATTGCCCATCGTAGCCAGTAGGTCGAATTGTTCCTGTTGTTTTGATTCGGTGAATAATTTTCACCCAAGTTTCAGCAATTGTTTTTCCTTCAATTCGATGTCCGTAACGAGTTCCAGGTAAAACTGTAGGAACTACACTCTCTATAGGAAATTCTAAAGGCACACCCCAAGGCTGTATTTCTTGTTGTTGAGTCACAGCAACAAAATTGCGCGTCTGCTCGACTGCTTCAGTAATCGAAAACACTTCCTTAACTACAAGATTTTGCCGCAACTGTTCCAATGCAAAAGCATCGACTTCCATATCGATATACCCAGAAATGGAGGAACGAATCATCCAGCAGTGCTTTCCCGTATCGCTTGACCCTGCTGCAAAGCCATGCTCGAAAAAATCTAACAAGCACTTCGTACCCCCTGAGTTTCTATCTTCTTTAGTAGCGTTGAGAACAACTAAGAAACGAACGTGAGGATTGGCGAGTAAATTGCGGATCAGCAAGTTAATTCCCCGCGTTGGCGAGTATAACTGTCCGATGACTGCATATTCGCTCTGTTGCAAATGCTTGGCGATCGCCTGTTTGACAGTCCAACCAGTCACGACTGCAACTTGTCCAGTGCCATATAATAGCTGGTTTGGTTTATGCGAAGGTCTGTAATGGTACTGTTTTGTAGAATCGGTGACTGTCACAGGCTTACATCACAAAAGTAACTCTTGTAGAATACCTAAACCTGAAACAAAATTGCCAGTTACTCGTATCTTTTTACATTCGTCATCGGCGATCGCTACCAATTCGTTCTGTGTAGCAAAATAACCCACATCCATATCTACGCCAGTAGCTAGCACAACTTCACAAATAAAGCTGCTGGGCAACAAAAAACCTCGACTCAAAAGCCGAGGTGCAAGAGGAGGAATTAAATGCCGATGGGAGCTACTGTTATCGAACTTAAATCTTGAAATTAAAAAACTTAGCTAGCAACTAGAGCAACTAATACTATAGCCATGACAAATACACCAGCGATCGCACCCTGAAAAGCATAGCGACTCTGCTGTTCTGGGGATGGGTATTCAGAATAATACATTTCTGGCTCAGTGGCGTAGTTGTTGATGATACCGTCTTCGTTGATAGTTGTGTACATATCGCTTATTGCTTGTTTGTTACTTCTTGTAAACTAATATAACGCTTTTGTTACAAAAAGCAAGATGACTTGACAAATAAAAAATAAATAGTAAACAAAAGTAGAACTTATCGCTCGGCGAGCAACTACCAACTACCCATTACCCATTACTCATTACCAACAGACAAAAGAATTGTTGTAATGTATTGACTAACTCAGTTTTGGCAGACAAGAGCTGCTAATGTATGGTATATATCTACTGTAATCCCACCGATAAACTGGAAATTAGAGGGATAAGTTATTGTCGAATGCTGACAACTGATTCCTTAGCCTCCAGCCCCTAGCCCCTACCTCAGTCAAAATGGGTATTGTTGTAGAAAACGTCACGAAACAGTTCGGCAGTTTTATCGCTGTCGAAAACGTCAGTTTAGAGATTGAAAGTGGTTCATTAGTCGCTTTGTTGGGTCCGTCAGGATCGGGTAAGTCTACGCTTTTACGTCTGATTGCGGGGTTGGAGATGCCGGATAGCGGTAAAATCTTGCTGACGGGTAAAGATGCGACCAATCAGAGCGTACAGGATCGGAATATTGGGTTTGTATTTCAGCACTACGCTTTGTTCAAACACATGACGGTACGCCAAAACGTCGCCTTTGGGATGGAAATTCGCAAAGCCACCAAAGGGAAAGTTAAAGGGCGGGTAGAAGAATTATTAGAGTTAGTACAATTAAAAGGATTGGGCGATCGCTATCCTTCGCAACTTTCAGGCGGACAGAGACAAAGAGTCGCCCTGGCGCGGGCGCTAGCGGTAGAACCAAAAGTTTTGTTACTAGACGAACCCTTCGGGGCGCTAGATGCCAAAGTGCGGAAAGATTTACGCGCCTGGTTGCGCCGCCTCCACGATGAAGTCCACGTTACGACAGTATTTGTCACCCACGACCAAGAAGAGGCGATGGAAGTTGCCGACGAAATTGTCGTGATGAATAAAGGTAAAGTCGAACAGGTAGGAACGCCAGCCCAAATTTACGATCGTCCCGCTACAGCATTCGTGATGAGTTTCATCGGTCCTGTGAACGTGTTACCGAGTACGGCGAAAATATTTCAGGGTAGCGGGTTTGATTCTGCCCATCCAGAAATCTTCTTACGTCCCCAAGATGTGGCGATCGAGACAGAACCTAACGCTACGAGTGTCCCTGCAAGAGTCAGTCGGATTATTCATCTGGGCTGGGAAATTCAGGCAGAGTTAACTTTAGACGACGGACAAGTCGTCATGGCGCACTTAACACGCGATCGCTTCGACCAGCTGCAACTCGAACCGCAGCAAAAGGTTTATGTCAAACCCAAAGAAGCGAAATCTTTTCCGCTATACTATTCGATTTAGCATTAGTGGTCATTGGTCATTTGTAAGTGGCTAGTATCTAGTGGCTAGTGGCTAGACTTTTTTCTAGTCACCAGCCACTAGCCACCAGTCACTCTCTACTGGCTAAATCGAAAACAATAAAAAATATGAACTGGTTTGGTTTATCGCGCCGACAATTTTGGTCGTGGGGAAAATTCTTCAGTCTGCTGAGTCTATGCTGCTTGCTGATCGTCAGTTGTAATACTTCTCGTCCGCCAGCACAAACAACAACGCCTGCTACTGGTGGTGGTGGTGGGGGTAACAGTCGCATTACTGTGGGGACAACGTTAAGACCGAGAACGATCGATCCCGCAGATAATTACGAGTTGGCAGGCACTAATATTACTACTAGTTTGTGCGATCGCCTCTACACTTACAAACTAGGTACGGGAGAACTAGAACCCCAGCTAGCTACAGCTTTACCTAAAGTCAGTCAAGATGGGTTAACTTATACGATTCCCATCCGTACAGGAGTCGTTTTTCACGACGGTACGCCTTTCAACGCCGAAGCGATGGCGTTTTCCCTGAATCGGTTTATTAAAAATGGTGGTAAACCGAGTGCGTTGTTGTCAGATGTGGTGAGTTCTGTAGCGGCGACAGGAAATGACCAAATAACAATTAAATTAAAAAACTCTTTTGCGGCATTCCCTTCAGTCTTAGCTTTTCCTGGGATGTGCGCCGTCTCTCCCAAAGCCTATCAAATTGGTAGCGGCAAATTTTTACCGACAAAATTTGTTGGCACGGGACCCTATCAGTTAAGGCAGTTTACACCGAATTTGGTACGGATGGATGCATTTGATAAATATTGGGGCGCAAAACCGACAAATCAAGGTATTGACTTTCAAATTCTCTCGAATGCGGCAAATTTATACAATTCTTTCCGTACGGGTGCAGTAGATATTGCCTATCAAACCTTCGATCCGCAACAGGTAGAGAGTTTAAAACAGCAAGCAACATCAAAAGGATGGCAGGCAATTGAAGAAAAAAGCAATACTGTCACCCACATGATTTTGAACGTCAAGCAAAAGCCTTTAGACCAATTGGAAGTCAGACAGGCGATCGCCTCTATGATAGATCGTCCCCTACTGATACAACGAGTTTACCAAAATCAGGCGCAACCACTCTACAGTATGCTGCCCGATACCTTCGACAGTTATAAACCCGTGTTTCAATCGGCTTATGGCGATGGCAATGTAGAGAAAGCAAAAGCCTTACTAGCCAAAGCGGGATACACCAAAGAGAACCCCTTGAAATTACAAGTCGTTTATCCTGGGTATTCCCTGATTCGGGAACAAATAGCTGGTACTCTGAGGGGATACGCAGCGCAGAAACTCGAAGGGATAATTCAAATCCAGCCGCAGCCAGAAGAATCAGCTACCTTTTTCGCCAACCAAGCCAAAGGAGCATATCAGGCAATTTTACAAGATTGGTATCCCGACTTTGGCGATCCCGATAACTATATTCAACCATTTTTAAGTTGTCCTAAAGGCGATGCTAGCGGTTGCGAGAATGGTGCCAGTCAAAGCCAAGGTTCGTTCTACTACAGCGATCGCATGAACAAGTTAATTGCCCAACAGCGCCAAGCACAAGACCCGCAAGCGCGGGCAAAAATCTTTGGCGAAATTCAAGATGCGATCGCCCAAGACGTGCCGATTATTCCTCTAGTTCAAAATAAAGACTACGTTTTTGCTCAAAAAGGACTTCAAGGCGTACAAATCGACCCAATTTTGAAACTTCCCTTGTGGCAGATAAAAAAAGGATAGATCTGTAGAGACGTTTCATGGAACGTCTCTACAATCGTAGGCTAGCGATCGCGCCAAAGACAAGACAACCAAAGGCGATACGTAGGAGAAGCGGTAGCTTATAAATACTCGCAACTACAACAACTATACTCGCTGCGATCGCCCCCCAAATTTCTACAGTTGACTGTCCTAGATCGGCTACGCTACTAGTAGCCATTACTAAAATTACCGCAAAACCAACTTTATCCAACCAACCCGCTTGCAGCCGATCCGTCCTTACCCAAATCCCCACACTTCGCATCAAGAAAGTCCCCAAACCAGCCAATAAAATAATCCACCAAACATGCATCTGAACTTCACCCTTTCTTAGCGTTCTTAACTTTGCATCTACTCTTACGAGAAGTTGCTTTGCGCCTTCGCGTCTTTGCGTGACATAAAAAAGAATTTTTGCAGCTACCGATAAATTTTAGGCAACACTACAGCCAAGCAAGTCACCCCTACAATCGACAATAAAAAACCCAAAGTTCCCCAACCTTGAGTTACCAGTACCAAACCAACACCGATCGCCACTACAATCCACTCTCGACTGAGGCGATCGCCAATACTATCGACTAAAAGACAGATAAACAAACTCGGCAAAGCAAAACTCAGCCACTGTACGGGTAACTTTGCCCCGATTTGACATCCCAACCAAGTTCCAGAGATCCAACTCAACCAACATAGAATATGGATGCCGAAATAGTAGAAATGCGATCGCGGTTTGCTAGTAATATCTAGAGCAAAAGCCTCATCTGTAAGCCCGTGAGCCAGGAATAATCGCTGTCCTAGCCCAAAAGAGTTGAAAATGCGATCGCTAGCCAGACTCATCGGAATATGCCGCAAATTAATCAACAGCATCGTCAGCACGATACTTACCCAGAATAAATCTTGCTTGACTCCTTCCAAAGCGGCAAATTGGGCAGCACCAGCATAAACCCAAATAGACATCGTAACTGCTGCTGGCGTGGATACACCTATCCCAGTTGCCAGCGCCCCAAAACTCATCGCTACAGGGAAATAGCCAACTCCCACCCCCAAGGCGCGATGAATGCCTTTCAAAAACTCATGCATTGACCGTTCTCGAATCCGCTACAGCATTAGTTTAGTTAGTGGGGGCAAATTCAGTCTTGAACGATCTTGCTCTAGATTTATTCAGTAACAGCGTGTTTCAGTGGTGGCAAATACCTTGAGTGGTGGCAAATACCTTGAAACGAAGCACGAGATTTTCGCCTGCCTGCTCTCATGCAGTATTAGCCTACTGGTTGACACATTAACATAGAATCAAATATCGTATCCTGTCGTGAGAACTTGAAATGGATGCTTTAGTCCGAGGACTCGACATAAAACTGCGCCAATGGCAACTTAATATTGCTCATCAGGTGAGACAATATCTGGTGGAGATTATTGAACTGGCAGACCAAGACGCTTTAGGTATTCTTCGTTCTAAAGCAGTTGAACAAGAAGTGTTGGATTTGATTGATGAACCTAAAACCAGGTGAGGTGTGGCTAGCTGATTTAGGACTTGCAGCCAAGACGCGCCCTGTCATCATTGTGTCTCGCTACGATCCTACCCCCTTTGAACTCTCGTTTGCCACAATCTATAGGTGAAATACCGCTGGCTATAGCTTTAATACAGAAACGGAACTAATTTCCAAGTTTTGTCTGCATATATCTTGTATTCTTCTCCAAAACTTGCTTCTAGCATCTTCTCTTCTACACCAATTCGGTAAGCTCGGGACGTAATTCCGATAACTACAATAGCTATCAACACAACCCAATTCGTAACGGCTAATCCCGCGCCTATCTCCATCAGTAATGTTCCAAGATATCCAGGATGGCGAATAACGTTGTACGGAGCTTGATTTACAATTTTCTGCCCTTCGATAACCTGTAATGTCCTTGTATAAAACTCACCCAGCGTTTTAGCAGCCCAATATCGCATTGCTAATCCACCAAGCATCAGTGTTAATCCCAGCCAGCCAACATTTGCATGGCTCCAGTATCCGACTTCATAAGTATTTAAGATAGGCGCAGTAATGACCAGCAAAATACCGATCGTGCCACTGCTCCACAGCACTTGAGAACTGCCTGCATCAGCTAGTCCTGGTTTGAGCTTGAGTGCCTGTTCACCTTTTCTCAACGAACGCTCCATCACAAAGTAGCAAGCAATCAAGAGGTATGCCGAGACAGTTGTAATTGTCATACTGACTTTTCTAAATACAGAAATAAATCATCTAGAACTACTATATTTTCCTGGCGTAACTCCGACGCTTAAGATGCAGAAAATCAAGTAATTATTAAAAGCTCGATTGTGTCTTCTCGATCGCCTGCGAATCAATTTCGATCGCGCTCAGATGTAGGTGGAGATGGTGCAGAACGACCCAAAATCAGCGGAATACTCATAGTTCCCAGAGCCATCATAATGACTGCCAAAAGCCAAATCACTAAACGGTTGGGGCGATAGTTACCGCTTTCAATTTGCCCAAAAACTCGGTTATATCGCCAAGCTGCTAAGGCAATCGTGAAGATACCAACTATAACTAGGCTAACCCCCAAATTCTCGGAGCTAACTAAATTGCGATCGGCAACCGTAGGTTGTTGAGTCACGGCTGTTTGAAGTTGGCGCAGAAATAGACCGAATCGAGCGATCGCAAACCCAAAACCAATTAAAGCGATCGCAGTCCGCAACCAAGCTAAGAAAGTCCGCTCGTTGGCTTGATGTTCCCGTTGGCGATCGATTTCCGATTTTCTGTTCGTGCTATTTTTCATTCAGATTCCCAATTGAAGTGGAGTTGGGGAATCGACTGCGTAACTTCTGACCGAGATATATTTAACACTGCTTTTCTCTTGCGACCAAATCGGCAACTGATTCACCTTTTGTAGCGTTAAATCTACATATTTCATGCCTTTCTCGCCAACTATCTCCATACCAAAATAGCCTTCTGCACCATCATGTTCGTGCGGTCCGCTCGAATGTACCGTATAACGACCCTGCCTGACAGCCTGATTAAACGGCGAACCTACCGTCCCAATCCAGCGAGAGGGAAAAATAATTCTGCCAATATCCTCTACCCAGTCTCGTTGACCTTGTAAATGATAAATCTGCTCAGCCGTGTTAAAACCATCTGTGCCACCAAACACACCTCCAATCGAGACAACTGCAATTTGAGTGTTTGGCAGCCATCGAGCGAGATATGGAGTTGCGGCAAGGGCAACTTGAGCGCCACCACTCGTCCCCATCAATAGAATCTTAATTGGTTGCTGAGAGGTTTGGGATAAGGGGTGAGCTGCTTGCATCCGGTCAACGATCGCGTTAGCAATCCCCAAGTTATAGACTTTTCCATAGCGATCGTCGGCAGAAATCGCAAAACGCCAGAGGTTGCGAATTTTTATTAATACATCCGCCACACCATACCAACCTTTAGCCTCGTCTGCAAAACGCCACAAGGGAGCTAAAAAGCGCTCTCCCCCCAAACTTTCATTTGCGGCTGAATAGGGAAAGACATCGCGTACGGTAACGCAGTTAGGATGCGCTTGTTCGAGACGGTTGAGAAAGACTTCTTCCCCAGGTAATAGCTGGTTAGCAGAAAAATCTCCCACACCTGTTAAAAAGACAATGTAACAATTTATATTTGCCGACTGCGCCTGAGAATTTGAACTGCCACTCAATCGCAATTGCTTATCTGGCTTTGGTTTTAGCCCCAAACTCTCCACTTCTTGAGATAGCCACCAAACCAAAGTTCCCACGGGTGAGAACATGCCCCAAATCAAAAGTATAATTCCCGCTAGAACTAGCAGTCTTAAGCTTCCGCTCCGCAGCCAATTGACAAACCTCACCATAAGATCGATTGGAATTGGTAATTGGTAGTTGGTAGTTGGTAGTTGGTAGTTGCGAATGACCATTAACCATTCACTACTCACTTTTCAAGGAATTTAAAGTGCGCGATCGAAATAGCAATCTTTGGAGTTTACTACGGGAAGCACTAACTTTAGACCCTAATTTTTACGAACATATTCCGATCAACGCGAAAAACCGCCGCTTCGCCCATATAGTGGTTGTTCTTGCAGCCATCTCTTACTCTCTTGGTAGTGCTGTGATTTTTTTAATCAACCGAATTCCCCTACCGTTGTTAATTTTGAGGCTCTTGGGCAGTGGGATCGGTGTCGTCATCGGCTACTACTTTTGGACTTTGACGATTTGGAAAATTGGTGACTGGTTTAAACCAAATCACGTAACTTATCGAGCGCTGATGATTCCTCTAGGCTTGGCTTACGCCCCCCAAGCTCTCAACTTTTTAACTCTGATTCCTCTATTGGGTCAACCAATTGAGCGAATTCTAGCCGTGTGGAGTTTGCTAGCGGCAATTGTAGCAGTCCGCCAAGGTCTAGATATTTCCCCTGGTTGGGCGATCGCGATCTGTTTAATTGGTTGGATACCGCTTCAAATGACAATCGGTCTAGTCAGAGCGATCGCTTGAGAAGTCAAAAGTCAAAAGTTAAAAGTCAAAAATTAGGAGTCAGGAGTCAGGAGTAATTCTCCCTCAGCTGGGCGACTCTCTCTTCCCCGGCTCCCGGCTCCCGGCTCCCGGCTCCCGGCTCACTGTTCCTGGGTTTTTTCCTGTCGTTCGTCTGAGATTGCTTGTTTAATTTCTGGGCTGTCGAGTAACTCTTTTGCCATATCCATGAACTTGAGACTGTCTGGGTGGATTGACTGTCGCCGCAAAATGGGAATTTCCTCATTAGAAGCATCGTTGTTTGCTGGACGGTCTGCATCTGAGTACATAATTCCTAACTTGAACTCGCCTTTTCAAAAATTGTATCGAGTTTGTCTCTATATTGCGATCGCAATTGAAGTAGAACACTGCGATCGCAATTGAAGTAGAACACTGCGATCGCAATTTCGATAGAAAGCCATAAAGCTTACGCCTGCACCCGAAAATCGTGGATCGACCACCAAGCTTTTTTCTCTTGTTTGTTGACAACGCGAATATAGCGACCTCTCACAGGAGAATTTAAGCCGATCCTCGTCACGGGAGAACCTAGACCTTGATATACTGGTTTGCCAAATTGGTTGGGATTGTTACCTACATAAACCTCAAATCTTGTCAAGTAATCGTCTCCTGAAGATCCTGCATTCATGACGATCTCTCTAACTGTTTGGGGCGATCGCATATCGACTTGAAACCAATCGCCATTTGCGATCGCATCTCCACTGGTATAGCGCGTATCTGAGTTGCGATCGATTGCCATATCTGGCGCTTCTCGATCCCAAGTACCTTTGCGGCTGGCTGAGGCTTGCCAGTTACGCGAATTTAATTCATTTTTGCCCACAACCGTTCTTTCAGTACCAGCACGATAAACTAAAAATTCGGCAAACGACCAATCGGGCTTTGACTTTTTCGCAAATCTTTGAGGGACAATTCTGATATACCTAGCTTTTTGCGTCGGAAAAGACACTTGCATTCGTGCCATTGCATTTCCTTTGACACTGGCAACCAACTTTCCTTTTGACTTTGCCGTATTAGAGACATAGACCTGATAGTCTCGTAAAAAACTACTAGCGGCTTTGCGAGAATCCATCACGATTCTATTGAACGACTGCGACGAACCCAGATCGACAGCAAACCAATTACTAGAACTTGCATTGGCGATCGCAAATTGCGTCCGAAAGTCATTGTCAATTGCAGCTGCGGCATTTCCTCCCGAACTACTTGCTTTCCAAGCAAAACGATTCAGTTCAATTCCTCGTTTCGGTTCGGAGAGATTATGGGAATCGTCCCACACTTGTTCGCCTAACCAAGTTAAATTTGTCGGGCGACTGCCATTTGTTTTATTAACACTATCGCCACTTGCTCCACCCGTATCGGACGTTGCGAGTGCGTTCCAATCCCATGCCCAATAATGCCATACGAGTCTGCCAATGCCACGCTTTTTTGCCACTGCCAAAGATATACGGGCGGCTTCCGTCACGTCTAAATCTGCTTGTGAATTGCCTGTAGTGGCAGCATACTCGCCAATAATCATTGCCAATCCTTTTTTCTGGACGCGATCGACAAAATTATCGAGTTTATTTAAATTCCAATTCCAATTAACATAAGTATGCAGGCTAAAGACAACTCTTCTTCTCGGATCGGTTTTTAAAAGTTGTTGTCCGTAAGTTAAAAACGCACTGGTAGAGTCTTTAATAAAGTTAGCTTTGGTCGTGCCGTTGCCGTCTTCAGAACCAAAGTTGTAACCATCAACTACAATAATATTATTTGCACCTGCTTTGCGTATATCTTGGATTAGCAGTTTGTGCATGTCATACCAATATTTTTCGACTTTATTTGTTCCCCCTGGTTCGTTCATAATGTTGAACCAGACATAGGGATTATTTTTATAACGAGTGGCAATTTTGCGCCAAAAATTACGTAAATCTTGTAAGGATGGATTGGAATCTTCAGTATAAAAACTACCTGAATGGTCGTGACATTCAAGCATAATTACTGTTCTGGGATTACTGCCAGCATAGGCTTTGACGTATTTATCTATTAGCTTATCGGTGACAAACCAATTCGGATCGCTACCTGGTTTCAGTACTAATGATAGTCTGACGGTATTAAACTTCCAGATATTTTTGATATATTTCACATCTTTGGCACTCGATTGATCTGTCCAAATGCCAATATTTGCTCCTTTCATTACAAACGGCTGTCCGTTAGGAGCAAAAATTTTCGTACCTCTAACAGTAAATTCTTTTGCACTTGCTGCTGGAGAAAATCCAATAAAAACTATGCAGAGGAACGCCAAAACCGATATAAGTGTAAAAGAAATTTTTCTCATGGCGTTACCTATCCTCTGGAAAAGCGCTCGCGCAAAGACACGAAGGCGCTAAGGCTAATCTTTTGCGTCTTTGCGGCTTTGCGCGAGATTAACAAACAGTTGCCATTCTAGCGCTGCCTAGCCAGAGGTGACGATGATTTCAGCACAACTCGTTCGCCATAATTTAACAGCCTTTCAAGAGTAGTCAGGCGATTTGACCACACGTTGACTTGGTAAGAATTTTCTAACGCTTGCGATCGCATCCAATTTTTAAACTGAGTCTGGAAGCTATTTAAAGCTGTTCTAGCTGCTGCTAAGTTACTGACAGAAGGAGTTTGAGCTAAGCGATCCAAAGCAGTCTCTAAGTTTTGCGATCGAGTATTAAACTCACTCAGTGCCGTCCCCTTCAACCAAAGCCGCTCGTTTGCCAGCAAGAATTGCCACTCTTGGCGCAAATTAACATAACGCGCCGCTGCTGTGTGGAAAGGCTGACGATAAGGGACTGGTGCAGTCACTTTGACTTTTGTGCCTTGGGTGTTGTGAAAAACTTGCTGGAGTTCATCGTTGAGGTTTTCTACAGCAAAAAGGGCGTAGCCGCTCCCGGGTAAATCTCTAACGAGCTGAATTTGGTCGAATGCACCCATAGTTGGTAAGTTCAGCAAGCGAATTCCTGGCAACAGCAAAGCCGAACCGAGTTTGCTAGAGGTAATCCAGGGTTGGGCGAGGCGCTGAAAACGGTAGGAATCTAGAGCATAAGTCATCGGCACGATCAAATCTACATCGCCGCGATTTGCCCAGACTTCCCAGTGTTGCTGTAACTTATGGGTGCGATCGTGTTCTGATAGGGGAAAGACAGCCACAGACATCACTAAGTTAGGGCGCTTTTGCTTCAAGTAGCGGGAAGCTTGAGCGACAAAACCATCGATTTGTTGCGTGCGAAACTGCGTCCACCTTTGCCATAAATCGCGATCGCTTGGTTTAATTGTCGTTGGGTCTACGCCCGTCAGTTGTTGAAACTGCTGCCTGGCGGCAATTCCGTAACCATAAGTCCGGTCGGCGCTGGGGTCTTGGAAAGGATAGCGGATGTAGTCTAGTTGCAAACCATCCACGTTGTAGCGGCTGACAATTTCTTCGTAAAGCCGTAATAAATATTGTCTGGCGGCGGGGTTGGCTGGGTCTAAAAATGGCTTACCTTGACCGGGCGGAAATAAACTCCCGCGATTATCGTAACTCGCCCACTCGGGATGAGCGGCAATGACGGGTCCTGGATAATCTGCGGGTAAATTTATCAGCGTATTATGACGCTTGTTGCCTACGGCAAAAGTCCACACCCAGGCATGTAACTCCATATTGCGATCGTGGGCTAACTTCACCGCTGATGCCAACGGGTCCCAGCCTCTAACTAGTGGGTTGGGTTGAGGTGCAACTTGACTGGGATAGATCGGATAGCCAGCATTAACGGTTTCAAAAAAGATTGTATTGATACCAGCAGCGGCGAGACGGTCAAAAATCTTTGCCAATCCTTGCTCCGAACCCGCACGAATAATACTACCTCGGTCTAGCCACATCGCCCGAATTTCTGGTTGAGCCGCGTACTGTTCGACGGGGTAGTTTTGCCATAGTAGTGCTTGTGCTTTGTGCCATTGCTGACGCGCCCCCGCAAAGTCCTTTTGGGCGATCGCCAGGGGTAAAGTTTTGGCAATTGCTTTCGCCTCTGCCACTGCCCTAGCTGCCGATTCTGGTAACGTACCCACAAAGGAGCCAGTTGTCGCCACAGCGGTTGTTTCAGAGTTAGTTAGCTGTGCCGTTGCATTATCATTCATGCTGCTACTAAAAGCACGAGCTGCTAACTGAGCGCTTTCAAATCTGCCAATCAGATTATCTAACTCTTGTTTAAGCGCAAATGCCTGTACCCCATCTAAACCTGGTGGGGCAATTCGTTCGATCGCCTCATCTGCTGGTAGTTTGTTGTTGGTAATTGGTGATTGGTGATTGGTAATTGGTAATTGGTGATTGGTAATTGGTGAATTCTTCTCTGTCCCTCTGC
>NZ_RSCK01000122.1:0-15026 GCF_003991895.1 Chroococcidiopsis cubana SAG 39.79 | reverse complement strand
ATTAGCTCGACTTCGTAAAATAGGACGAACAGCAGCAAGTTTTGCGCCAGGAATCCACCCACCACCCCAGCATAGATCAGGGAATAACTACCAACTACCAACTACCAACTACCAACTACCACTTTTCACTGATAACTGATAACTGGTCACCGATCGCTGATTCTGTCTTCTTTTTGACAAAAGATACACCATAAGCCCGATACCTCTACGATGACTTCTAAATTAATAATTATGAATTCTGAGTTCTCAATTTTGCCATGCTTGCCTTAGTTGTTGCCGTACTGATCGTCATTTCTGGTTCTGCCCTCTGTTCTAGCGTAGAAGCCGCTTTATTTTCTGTCTCTACACTTAAAGCCAGACAGCTAGCACAGTCAAAAAATCCTGCCGCAGTCGCACTACTAGCAATTCGCGATCGCATGAATCGCCCGATCGCGACAATCGTGGTTCTAAATAATATTTTTAATATTGTTGGTAGTATTGCGATCGCCCGCATTGCCGAGACAGTTTTAGGTAACACTTTATTGGGGGTTTTTTCTGGACTTTTGACTTTTCTCATCATCATTTTTGGTGAAATCATTCCCAAAACTTTAGGTGAACGATATTCTCAAAGATTAGCGCTCCTTGCTGCTCTACCTGTGACTGCACTGACTTTTATTTTCACTCCCTTAGTTTGGATTATGGAGAAAGTCACAGCACCTTTTACCCGCAAAGAAAAACTGCCGACTACAAATGAATCGGAAATCATGCTACTAGCCAAGATTGGCTATCAAGAGGGAATTATTGAAGATGATGAAGCCGAAATGATTCAGAGAGTGTTTATGCTAAACGACCTCACGGCTGCCGATTTAATGACTCCTAGAACAGCTTTAACTTACTTACGAGGTGATTTGACTCTAGCTGCAAGCCGAGTGGACATAATTAATTCTCAGCACACGCGAATTATTGTTATAGAAGATTCATTAGATCGAGTTATTGGAGTTACTTTAAAAGACGAACTTCTGACCGCAATGGTAGAAGGAAAGCGCGAGCGTAAAATTGCTGAATTCACCCGTAAAGTTCGATTTGTGCCAGAAACGATTCATGCCGATCGCTTGTTGAGAGCATTTCAAAAAAGCCGCAATCACCTCGTCGTCGTCGTCGATGAATATGGCACGGTTTCCGGTGTTGTCACTCTCGAAGACGTATTAGAAATCCTTACAGGGGAAATTGTCGATGAAACAGATAGAATCATCGATTTGCAAGCAGCAGCACGCAACAGGTTAGCCAGAATGTTAAAAATACAGTAGGTTCGGGTTTGCTAACATTATTCAGTCGCTAAAAGTTTGACAATCACATCTATTTTTAACTTTTGACTTTTGACTTTTGACTTGCTTAATCGCGATTATCAATTTGGGCGCGTTGCAAACTCCCAGAATAATCTACATAAACAGTTTTCCATTCCGTAAACACATCTAAAGCCGCAGTTCCCACCTCCCGATGCCCGTTTCCCGTCTGTTTCATACCACCAAAAGGCAAATGGACTTCTGCCCCAATTGTAGGACCGTTAATATAAGTAATTCCAGCTTCAATATCGCGCATTGCCTGAAACGCTAGATTGACATCGCGGGTATAAACCGAAGAAGATAAACCGTATGGGGTGTTGTTGAGAATCGCGATCGCCTCTTCAAAAGAATCAACTTCTATTAGCCCCACTACAGGACCAAAAATTTCTTCTTTCGCTACGCGCATCTCTGGCGTGACTCGATCTAATACTGTCGGTTGAAAGAAAAAGCCATGTGCGAGATTTTCCGTATTAGCTGTCTCCCCACCAGTTAATACTTTTGTTCCCTCAGCACGGGCAATTTCTAAATAATGGTTCACTCTTTGCAATTGGGCAGAATTAATCAGCGGTCCCACTTCAGTTTGCGGATCTGTACCAAGACCTAATCGTAACTGATGAACTCTTTCTAACAACAAGTTAGTAAATTCTTCCTTAATATCGCGGTGGAGGATCAGCCGACTCGTAGCAGTACAACGCTGCCCGCTAGTGCCAAAAGCGCCCCAAACAGCCCCATCTAAAGCCAGTTGCAAATCGGCATCTGCCATCACGATTTGAGCATTCTTACCTCCCATTTCCAAGCAGGAACGCTTGTGAGTGCGTCCGCAAACAGAACCCACTTCAGCCCCCGTTTCCGAAGATCCGGTAAACGACACCAAATTTACGTCAGGATGTTCGACTAACGCCCGTCCTGTCTCTTCTCCCAAACCATGCACGATATTAACAACGCCATTTGGTAAGCCTGCTTTGTGAAATAACTGGCTGAGATAATGAACGCAAGTTGGAGTATCTTCCGCTGGCTTTAGAATGACTGTATTACCGCAAATCAAAGCGGGAAAAGCTTTCCAGCAAGGAATAGCCACAGGAAAATTCCAGGGAGTGATGAGGGCGCAAACTCCTACAGGTATCCGCATTGTCATCGCGAACTTATTGGGCATTTCTGAAGGGGTAGTTTGCCCAAACATCCTTCGTCCTTCTCCTGCCATGTAGAGGGCGCAATCAATGCCTTCTTGCACGTCTCCTCGGGCTTCTGTCAGGGGTTTACCCATTTCCCTGCTAATGAGTTGAGCGAGTTTCTCTTTGTGTTGGAGCAATAATTCTCCTACACGATAAATTATTTCGGCTCGGGCGGGAGCAGGTACGAGTCGCCAAGATTTAAAGGCTTTACGGGCAGCTGCTACGGCTGCATCGACATCAGCAGCGCTGGAACGGGGAAAAGTTGCTACTACGTCACGCCAATCAGAGGGATTGCGGCTTTCTAGAGTTTCACCTGATGCGGCAACCCATTGACCGTTGATGTAATTCTGGCACTCTATCAGGGGGGCGGTCATGAGGCAAAACCTCCAACAATTTCTGTAATTCTATGGTAGTTGGTAGTCAGTAGTTGGTAGTTGACCGCTCACCCTCGCCATGCAACATAAGTTGTTTGTGGAGCGAATGAGAGCGTCGATATCAGTAAAAATACGATTATTTTGTTGATGGTGTTTATTAAAATGACAAGTTTCTATAGTCTTGAATCAAGTGAGTGTGAATTTACACTGTGATTTTAAATACCTAGGCCATACTGATTTTAGTTCCACTAAGTTATAGATCCGAAATTCTACGTAGTTCTCTGGTAGTTAGTTAAGTTTACACAAATTGATTTACAACTTCACTAAAACTGTGCCATAAAAGATCCCCCAACCCCCCTTAAAAAGGGGGGGCGAAGAAATGGTCTAGCTTTCACATTTTGAAAGAGAGTGTAGGGTGGGTATTGCCCACTCACAATAAAACTTGCCATAGAAGATCCCCCCAACCCCCCTTTTTAAGGGGGGCTAAGAATGGTCTGACTTTCACATTTTGAAAGAGAGTGTAGAGTGGGCATTGCCCACTCACAATAAAACTTGCTTATCTATATTAAAACTATGTAATAAATCAGTTTTTATTGCAGTCAAATATTAGAGATAAATAATTAACGTCACAGGTTATCGTCAGACAATGCTTTTATTTGGAAAAAACCCTTTAAATCAATACCAACAAAATTCTAGTCAGAATGATAGCGATCGCCTCATTTTTAACTGGTTTAAAGATATCGGCTTGCGGGAATCATTATTGCTATCAATTTATGCGTTTGGCTTAACTTCAGTCATTTATCTTACTTGCCAAAATAACCGACCTTCATTCGCATCATCAAGTGTTATCAAACAAAATATCCCGGTGGAAAATTTAGAGTTTACTGGTACAGTTTATCCAGCCAAAAAAATGAAGGTTTCTGCTAGTACAGCAGCAGTTATTAAAGAAATCTATGTCGATATTGGCGATCGCATTCAGCCTAATCAACCAATATTAAAATTGGAAAGTCTAGCAGATAGACAAAAGCTCGATCGGTTACGACAGGAGCGATTTGACGCTAATCTAGAAATTGAAAAAGCTCGGCAACAGCGGGAGGATGTGATTCAGGAAATAGCGCAGTTCCATCAGCAAGCATCGCTTATCAAGCGTAAAATCAGTACGATTGGAAAGCTATTTGACACAGAAATACATCTGAGTAAGACTGAATTAAATTTACAATTATGGCAACAACAGCAAGATGTTGTCCAAAAAGCTAAAGGCATATACCTAAGAGCAGCAATGCAGCACGATCGCCTCAAAAAATTAGCTAGTCAGGGTGCAGTATCCTCAAGTGAAATAGAGCGATCGCAAGCTAAGTTAGCTACCGCTAAAACAAATTTAGTTAAAGCAGAAACAGGCGCAATCCTACAAGAAATTGAGCAACAACAACGCCGACAGTGGCAACTTCGCAAACAACTAACGCTACTCGAACACCAACAACAACTTGCTGCGATCGAAGGACAGATACAACTTGCTCGTTCGCAGTCTCGTCAAGCAACTCAGAGGCTAAATCTGCTTCACCAGCAGCGCTCTTTGTTACCAAAAGAATCAGATCTTCTCACAGAATCGTTTCCAGTCACGGCTAAAGCAACAGGCGTTGTTGTCAATTTGCCCGTAGTTGTAGGCGATCGCATCTACGCAGGTAGAAGTTTAGTAGAATTAGCGCAATTAAAATCTTTAAAAGTACGAGTTTCTATTAGTACTAGTTTAATTAATACATTACGTTTAGGACAAAGAGCAGTCGTACAACTAGGCAAAGCAGCTGAAGCCCGACAATTTGAGGCAACAGTCGTGACAATTAATCCGATTCCAGAACAAGATCGGACTCATATAGTCGAGGTACAATTTCAAAACCCGCAGGAAGCTTTATTAGTCGGTCAAACTGCAAAAGTTCGCTTTGTTGCAGAAGAATAGAGCGCTAAGGACAACGTGGATGATATCCTCCGTAAACGCAAATATAAGCAATCTGCTGGGCATCTAAATTTTTCACCTGGCTAAAATTTACACCCTGCACTATTGCTGCTTGAGTATATTCTGGTGGCGTGGCAATGAAGCGATCGCTTGATGCCGGAGGTTGAGGACTAAACAGGATCGTCCCCTGGAAGTCAGCTCCTGCTAAATTTGCTCCGCGCAAATCTGCCATTCGCAAATCTGCCTGACGCAGGTTGATATTTTGCATTTGGGCATGACTTAAATTACTGCTACTGAGACGCGCTAGGCTCAAGTCAGCATGACTGAGATTGGATTTACTCAGATCCGCACTCGATAAATCTGCCCCCTGCCAATTCGATTTGGTCAAATTAGCTGACTGCAAGCGCGTGCCTAAAGCGCTGACGCGGCTCAAACGAGCGGCGTGTAAATTAACATCAGACAAATTTGCCGTACTTAAGTTCGCTCCTGTCAAGCTAGCATCTACGAGAGTTGCTGCTTGTAAATTAGCCCCTACGAGTTGGGCGCTACTGAGATTAGCATGACCGAGACTAGCAGCAGATAAATTGGCTTGGTTGAGATTTGCCTGCATCAGCTCGATCCGTTCCATCGGTACGCGGCTGAGATTAGCTTTAGTTAGGTTAGCACCCTTCATCTGGGCATGGTTCAAATTGGCGATCGCGTCGTCAAAAGTATCCCAGTGCCGATCTGCCCCAGCGTCACGCCACTGGCTGGCTGGTAAAGTAGCACGGTTCAGATTAGCGCCTTTGAATACTACGCCAGCAAAATTGACTCGTTCTAGCTCTAGAGTAAAAGCCCGATCTTGACTGGTGCTAGGAGCGAGATTAACGCGGCTCAAATCTATGCCCTGTAACCTACCACCATAAACTGCCAGAATTTTAGCGATCGCCTGTTGAGTGGCTTGCAATTGTTGCGTCCGTTTAGCTAATTCGGTAGGGCTACTACTATAACGTCCGGCAGCTATTTCATTTGCGATCGATTGATTCAAGCGCTGTAAGTATGGCAAAGCAGCGGAACCAGAACTAACCAAAGCTTGCTGTACTGTGCCGATAATCTCGTGGCGTTGCTCTTGTCCGAGCAGATCGACAAGTAACTGAAGTACCTGCGGATCGCCAATCGTACCCAAAGCTAAAATTGCCCTTTGGCGATCGCTCAGGGTAGTGCCACGAGCATCTAGGTGTTGAATTAGAGTGAGAAACTGCGTGCTTTTATTCTCTGCTAACTGCCGCTGGTATTTTTGCGCTTGAATGTAGATTTGAATTCCAATCAAGGTTCCTAATACTGCCACCATGCAGGACAAAAAAGCTAAAAATAGTAACACATTAGGATGTTGGCGCATCAATTGCCACCAACTACGCCGCACTTTTGGTTTAGTGGTGACAGATTTACCAACTGATGGCTGAGGCTGTAACCGAGGCGAAGGACTACTATAAAGCCCCCTACTCCCCGCTCCCTGCTCCCTACTCCCTATTAACTGTTTCGCTCTAGTCCCAGGCAAAATAGTCATAGCGCGATTGGCATCTACCACGTAAGTGCCTGCAATTAAATCGTGCCAACAGCGACGCTGACGGTGAAAACGGGCAGTCATGCCTTCACCTAGTACGAAGAAACAAGACAAGCCGAAAAATATGCCCAAATGAGGAAAAGCCGTCGCCCGCCACATAATATAGGCTACGGAGAGTGGTAAGCCCCACATTCCCAAAGCTTCTCGGATCGCGATCCGCGATAGACCTGGAACCGTGCCAGCAGCAGAAACAACCCGTACCCCCAACCAGCGCTTGGGTAGAGTACTGCCTGTTTTTCCCAGCAAATACAGCTGCCATCCCCCTACTAACAAAGGAGTGACGACAGCGACAGACCAAAATATATTCGTCAGGGGTGTGACGAGACGGCGATCGCTCGGCTCGGTGGATATAGTTAGGGTACTGGCGATCGCTTTTTGAGTGAGGGCGACCACTGGATTTGGGGTAACTTGCTCCCCCGATGGCTCTAATTTTGCTTGTTCTCCCAAGCTATAGGGTATCAGTCCGCTGAGTGCAACGAGCGATACTTCTACTGCCCACGCGGCAAAGCGTCTAGTTGCTAATGGTAGCGGTTTGCTTTTCGCCTGCACCGAACGACGAGCGCGATTGGCATTTCTCCTCACACTTGAATTCGCCATCTTAATAGTTCCCCTTATCTTTGTTTTCACTCCTCGATCGCGGGCATCAAGCTATCGGTTATTTGTTTCAGCTCGACTGACAAAAAACCGATATCCCACATACAACACCAATGCCAGCACTCCTAAGCTGATGACAGCTGCTACTAGGTTTAGCACCGCTCTGAGAATTGCAATTCCAAATACAGCTCCAACACTTATGACTATAAGCTTGCTGACGCTCGATAGATTACGAAACCAGTTAAAAAACTGTCCCAAAGGCGATGGCTCGCTAGCAGCGATTTTTGTCTCTTGTATTATTTGAGGTGTTGCAGGCTGCGGTCTTGTCACCTCCGCAGATGCAGAATTAGCTTCTCTTTCTAGTTGTTCTAAGCGTTGTTGCAAATCTCGATCTGATTGAGGATTCATATGCTTTTACCAAAAAGTAAGAGAGTGGTGAGCGGTTACAAGTCACGAGTCACCAGTCACATGTCGGAAGCATCTAGCCACCAGCCACTAGTCACTGCTCACTGCTCACTGTTATTAGGGCGATTGTAGCTAATGCAAAGCACAACTACACACTGACTTGGATAGGAAAACTTGACAAACAACTATATATGTTTGTTATGAATGGTTTTCCGCCCAAAAAATGGAGAAATTACGCAAGTTTTTGAGAAAATTCAATTGTTATAATTAGATTCAATAGCAGTTCAACCGTCTCTGTAAATTAATTGCAAATTACAGCTATAACTCTATCGGAAGATGCAGATTTAGCGGCGGAGGTTATGAGGTAGTAACAGATTCAGCCTTGTGATAGTTGCAGTAGATTCAAGCATTTGATTCTCGAAAAGCAAATAAATGACCTGCATTTCAGGTGGTTTAAACCTAGTAATTTAAAGTCCATAATGGATAAATAAAATGACAAAGCAAGCTACTATGTACAAGTTAATAAAGTGGAATATACTACCTTCCGTTTTAATTATGAGTTGTGCGACCGCAGCTACAACTTTCGCTCAGGAAGCAGTGGTAAAAGTTCCCCCCCAATTAGAAGCAGACCCCTTAGTTGTTAAAGGTAGATCTGGAGGAGAAAAAAACAGCGATTGCGGTAACATCAGTACGACTCCCAGTCAGGTGCTACAAGTACCAGAACCTTTACCATATCTCAAGCTACAAGTACAGAGCGAAGGAGAACCTACACTACTGATTGAAGGACCAGGAAAACGACGTTTTTGCGTACTGGCAGATACAGCAGCAGGAGAAGCTCCCGAAATATCAGGTTACTGGGAAGCAGGAAAATACTCGCTATACGTTGGCGATCGCACTCAAGGACAATATCCCTATACCCTTTCAATCTCTCAGAAAAAAGGTGAATAGATTTGTCATTCGTCATTTGTCATTGGTTAACACTGCACTCACGACCAATGACAACTGATAACTTTGTACAGGCGTTACATGTAACGTCTCTACACTGACAACTGAATTATCACTCTTCCGAGCTGGCTGCGACTTCCACGGCTTGCACGTCAATCGTCCCTGGAGGTGTTAAGCGACTCAACTTGCCTTGCTCTACTTTCAAGAGTTCGCCACAACTAGGACACTGAAGTTGGGTACGATTGAGTGCTGCTAGTTCGTAGCTACACACCGGACATTCAGACTGAACGAGGTTGCGTTGCAGCCACCAGCGAAACCAGACGAATGCGATCGCGGGAGCCAACAACAGCAGTCCCATTAAAATTAGAAATGAGTTGACCAACCAGCCAAGACCTACCGCACCCAATAACCAGATGAAGAGGAATAGGGTGAGCCAACCGGAGAGGCGGGAAAAACTAAGTTGAAAAGACTTGAGGCTCATGTTCTTTCTATTAAGCTGCTCTGCCTCTAGGATAGCTAGGGGTCGGGAGTTTTAGGGGCGGGTTTTCAGCACACCTATCGAAGAGCAAACAATTCTACGGTTAAACCCGCCCGTACAGGGGAGTAGGAGAATTGTAAAAAATTTGTCATTAATTACACAATACCAATTACCCTGCGCGATTTATGTCTTAACTTCTTGGCGGTTTTTATCGCTTTTTACAATTAGTAAGCAGTTTCTGCCGTCAGCAGCCCGTTCGTATACGACTCGATCTGCTAAGCGCCGCAATAGAAACCAGCCATAGCCTCCTTCTTGTAAGGTTCCTGGTTTAGGTTCGGCAATTGCATCGGGGTTAAAAGGCTGACCCCGATCCCAAATTCTAATCTCAATGCGATCGCTCCATAATAACAGATCGATATCTATTGCCGTTTCTCGCGGTAGGGCTTGATGGGCGTGTCTGACCGCATTCGTAAATCCTTCTGCTAAAGCTAAATTTAAGCGATATAGTTGACCCTCAGACCAAGGTATTTGACCGCTATGTTGAAGACAAAAATCTTCAAACCAGTCTTGTACCTGGTTCAGTAACTTTAAATCGCTACACACCCTCAGATGATTTTGCTCCAACATGCCACGGCTTGACCGCGATCCGATGTTAATTGCTTGCCAACTCAATAAATGTTTACTTATTCTTTTTTTATTCTGTAATCGCGACTACTATCAAGTCTCTGTAACTAAAATTGACACCTGTTAACGTTTCTCATTCGGTAGATCCACTTTTTGAGAAACCCACAGGTGTCAAGACAAATCTGTACTTAATACACTTGATTAAGTGCAGAACTGAACAATTAGAACAGACCGAAAGTGAAAGATTTGTCAATCGGGAAAGCAGCACCAATACCGAGCCACAAGGTAACTAAAGTTCCAACTAAAAACACAGTTGTTGCGACTGGACGGCGGAAGGGATTTTGGAACTTATTGACACTCTCAATAAATGGAACCAGAATTAACCCCAGTGGTACGGAAGCCATCAGCACGACTCCCAATAATTTATTGGGGACTGACCGCAGAATTTGGAATACTGGGTATAAATACCACTCAGGTAAAATTTCCAGAGGCGTAGCGAAAGGATTTGCTGGTTCGCCTACCATTGCTGGGTCTAGTACGGACAAAGCGACTATACAAGCACCCGTTCCCAAAATTACCACAGGGAAAATATAGAGCAAGTCGTTAGGCCAAGCAGGTTCGCCATAATAATTATGACCCATGCCCTTAGCCAGCTTGGCACGTAATTGAGGGTCGCTCAGGTCTGGTTTTTTTAGTGTTCCCATCTTTAAAGTTGTTCTCCTTTGTTTCAGTTATCAGTTATCGGTTAACAGTTAACAGTGACAACTGATAGCTGTTAACTGCTAACTGTAATTACAACGGACCAGAAATACCTTGCTTGCGGATCATCAAGAAATGCAGCAGCATGAAGACAGCGATCGCCCAAGGTAAGACAAAGGTATGAGCGCTGTAGTAGCGAGTTAGCGTTGCTTGACCTACACTCGAACCGCCGCGCAACAAGTCAGCAATGAGAGTACCGACGACTGGAATCGCTTCTGGTACACCACTAACGATTTTTACCGCCCAATAGCCGACCTGATCCCAAGGTAAGGAGTAACCCGTTACACCAAAGGAAACGGTAATTACTGCCAAAATTACGCCTGTTACCCATGTCAGTTCGCGGGGCTTTTTGAAACCGCCAGTTAAGTAAACTCTGAATGTATGCAAGATCATCATCAGCACCATCATGCTGGCTGACCAGCGGTGAATGGAGCGGATCAACCAGCCGAAGTTTACATCCGTCATGAGGTACTGTACGGAAGCATAAGCTTCAGTTACAGTCGGTTTGTAATAAAAAGTCATGGCGAATCCAGTCGCAAACTGGATTAAAAAGCAAACCAGGGTGATACCACCGAGACAGTAAAAAATATTGACGTGTGGGGGGACGTACTTACTGGTTACATCTTCAGCAAGAGCCTGGATCTCCAAGCGCTCCTCAAACCAGTTGTATGCTTTTGAATCAGTTACCTGTTTACTAAACATCAACCAAAAGTTCCTAAAAATGGATTGCGTCTGTTCAAATTCCCGATTGTCTTTGCAGGGATCGTCTTTTCAAGGTTTCTTAATGGCTGGAAATCCAGTCATTTCGATCTTAATCGCGATCGCGAACAATTTGCTCGTCCAGACTGCATCAGATTCTATAAAAAAAGTAACATAGTCGAGAGGACAGTTGGAAGAAGTCGGAAGTCGGAAGTCGGAAGTCGGAAGTCAGAATTTGCTTGCTCCCTACTCCCTGTCCCCTGTTCCCTAGTTCCACTGATAACTGAGTAACTGATAACTGATGATGTCAAAGCGAATTTTCCAGATCGGAGTTTTGTTGGTCATGCCAATTCTGCTAGCGTTGAGTATTTGGACTCAGCCAGCTACCGCCATCACGGAAGAGCAGAGAGTGGTAGTAGAAGCATGGCGAATTGTCAATCGCGCCTATCTGGACGATACGTTTAACCATCAAAATTGGTCGGCAGTACGGCAACAAGCACTCAAACAACCCCTTGACAACCCAGAGTCAGCATATACAACAGTCGAGAAAATGCTGGCAAGTTTGAACGAGCCTTTTACTCGCTTTTTACGACCAGAACAGTATCGTAGTTTACAAGTTAATACTTCTGGCGAACTGACGGGTGTAGGACTGCAAATTGCCCTCAATTCCAAAACAGGACAGTTAGAGGTCGTAGCACCAATTGCTGGTTCTCCAGCGGAAAAAGCAGGTATTCAATCTCGCGATCGCATTCTCAAAATCGATGGTATCCCGACTACCCAATTAACTCTTGATGAAGCAGCAGCCAAAATGCGGGGTCCGGCAGGTAGTAAAGTCCTGCTGATAGTAGAACGGGATGGTTCGCCAAAAGAAATCCAAGTAGCCCGCGATCGCATTGCTGTCAATCCCGTAGTTGCCCAACTCCAAACCTCACCTAGCGGAGCAGAGATCGGCTACATACGCCTGATTCAATTTAATGCCAACGCCACAGCAGAAGTTGCCCACGCGATCGCCAATTTAGAAAAACAAGGTGCTGACGCATACATTTTGGATTTACGCAATAATCCTGGAGGCTTATTGCAATCGGGAATTGAAATTGCCCGTCTGTGGTTAGATGAAGGCACAATCGTCTATACGGTTAACCGCCAAGGTATCCAAGGAAATTTTGAAGCTTTTGGCTCGGCATTAACTCACGACCCCCTAGTCGTCTTAGTCGATCGCGGTACGGCTAGCGCCAGTGAAATTCTCGCTGGAGCGCTGCAAGACAACAGACGAGCAAAAATTGTTGGTGAAAAGACGTTTGGTAAAGGCTTAATTCAATCTTTGTTTGAACTATCGGATGGCTCGGGTATGGCTGTTACCGTTGCCAAATACGAAACCCCAAATCATCGAGACATTCACAAGCAGGGCATTGTCCCAGATCTTAACGTAGCAACCGATCGCCTCAGTCGCGACCAAATCGCCACGGCAGCAGATCCACAATATTTAGCAGCAGTAGAATTATTGGACAATACATCAACAATTGCTAAAAGTGACAAGTGATTTGTTGGTAGTTGGTAGTTGGTAGTTGGTTGACGATTGACTGCTCGTGCGCTCCCTGCTCCCCGATCGCTGATAATAAAGCAGAAGTTGTTAAGCGATCGTGTATGTTGCGACAAGTATCTTTAGGAAAGCTAGGTTTAGTTGTTGGTGGTTTAATTACAATTGTGGGATTCGTTGCCTATTTTATTGATAATCCCACACTCAACCTTGTGGGTTTTTTTTATGGCATTCCCCTTTTATTAGGAGGTTTAGCTTTGACGGCAGCGGAACTGAAGCCAGTGCCATACACTCAACCAACTTCCCCTGAAGTAGTTGCTTTGCGCCAACAGCAAGCTACAGCAACTCAAAATCAAGTCCGTCAGGATATTACCCGCTATCGTTACGGTCAGTCAGCTCATTTAGATACAGCGTTAGAACGGCTGGGACTTGCGCCAACGGATGAAGAAAGACCGATTGTTAAGGGCGTGCGAGAAACGCAAATCGATGGTGCTTATGGGTTAATTTTAGAATTTGATTCTCCTTTCGTGACACTGGAACAGTGGCAAAAAAAACAAGACAAAATGGAAAGTTTTTTTGGTCCTGGGATACGTATTGAAGTCACACAACCTACTGAAGATGAGATTGAAATAGCAATGATTGCGGCTTCTAGTCAAGGGACTTCCAGCTAGGTGTTAGAACAGTAACTAACATAATATTTAGCAGGAAGCGATCGAATGCTTGAAGGAATGACGGATGCTATTAACTCTTTTGGATATCTGGGCATCTTCCTGCTAGTCTTAATCGCTCCAACTCCTCCAGAAATTGTTTTACCCTTCGCGGGCTTTTTAGCTGCACAAGGCAAGCTCAGCTTGCCACACGCGATTTTAGCTGGAGTTTTGGGTTGTACTCTATCAATCGTACCTTGGTACTTAGCAGGTAAATACTTGGGCGAACGGCGCTTGAAAGTATTTGCTAGGCGCAACCGTAAGTGGTTAAAACTGTCCTTTGGAGAAATAGAGCGAGCCAAACAATGGTTCGATCGCCACGGTGGGAAAACAGTCTTTTTTAGTCGCCCCATCCCCAGCGTCCGCACGTTAATTGCGCTACCAGCAGGTATCAGTGGAATGAGATTGCTACCATTCTTATTCCATGTCATATCTGGTGAGGCAATCTGGCAAACTGCCTTAGCTTACGCTGGATACCTGCTTGGTAGGCGTTATGAAATTGTCGTTTGGTATACTGCTCCCATTGCCAGAATTTCAATTGCTGTACTACTGTTAGTACTTCTGTTCTGGTTAATTAGGCATAATAGATCGAATAGTTAAACTGCGGTGACGTTAAGCTAGTTTACCAGCGCGATCGCCTGCCAATCACTTACACCCAGCTCCCTACTCCCTACTCCCTGCTCCCTGATGTAGCAGAAATTTGTTGCAAGAAAAACTCTTCCAAAGAAGGACGAGACAAATTCATGCCAACAATCTGTCCGCCGAGAGAACGTAACTTTGTCAGAAAATCGTAGGGCTCGCCGCTAAGTTCGCCTTTCCAAGTCCCATCAGCTTCTACTTGCAAATTAGTTAACCATTGGCGGAGTATTTCTACATCACCACCTTTGCCTTTGACATGATAAGCATCAGTCGTTCCCAATAATTCATCCAGGGAACCGCTACAAATTAAATGTCCTTGGGATAAGATGGCAACGCGATCGCAAATTTGCTCGACTTCAGACAAGATATGACTGTTGAAAAAAATAGTCTTGCCTTGAGCTTTGAGAGAAAGAATAATCTGTCGCATCTGGTAGCGCCCTAACGGATCTAAACCAGACATCGGCTCGTCTAAAAACACTAATTCAGGGTCATTAATCAAAGCTTGTGCCATCCCTACCCGCTGCACCATACCCTTAGAATATTGGCGGAGTTGCTTTTTGCGGGCAGCAATTAAAGGCAGTCCGACTAATTCCAGCAGTTGAGGAATGCGCTGACGTTGAACGCTGCGGGGAATTTGGAACAGTCCCGCTGCCATTTCTAAAACTTCCCAACCAGTTAGATAGTCGTAGTAATAAGCATTTTCTGGTAGATAGCCGATGCGTTGTTTGATTGGGCGATCGCCTAAAGGTTGACCTAATAATAAACCTTGTCCGCTCGTGGGGCGAAGAATACCCAATAATAATTTTAATAGCGTTGTTTTACCCGCTCCATTGGGACCTAAAAGACCAAAAGTTTCGCCCCGATATACCGTTAGAGAGCAACCTTTGAGCGAGGGAATTTTCTGATTCATCCAAAAGCCAGTACGGTAAACTTTTCGCAACTGAGAAGTTTGGATGACTGCTGGGCGCTCGGAAGGATTAGATTCAAAAGTAGGCGAATCAGTAGTAACAGTCTTCATCGCGTCAAACTACCTTTGCTCCAAACAAAAATGACAACAGTTATTATGGCTCACTCGATCGCCCAATGCCGACAGCAATCGCACCTATTTCTTTCTAGTTAAGGCTTGGTTTGGCAGCAAGACAAGGGAGAGGGGGGAGACAAGGGAGACAAGGGAGAGGGGGGAGACAAGGGAGACAAGGGAGAGGGGGGAGACAAGG
>NZ_RSCK01000121.1:0-15116 GCF_003991895.1 Chroococcidiopsis cubana SAG 39.79 | reverse complement strand
AGCGAGAGTGGTTGCTAGCATGATTAGAAGTTGAAAAACCTCTCTTCTATACTTACATCCTTACTTGTTTAGGACTACCATCCTTACCAATTCACCAAGATTGTGATTCAAAACCCGCCCGTACAACCGTGAACAATTCGTAGGGGCGGGTTTAGCTAGAATCCTTACCAATTCATACCAATTTACTCTTTGACTACGACAAAAGAGATCCCCCCAACCCCCCTTATCAAGGGGGGCTAGGAGGGATCTTCTGTAGCATAGTTTTAGTGAAATGGTATCACCAAGATGGCGATCCAAAACCCGCCCATACAACCGTGAACAATTCGTAGGGGCTGTTTTTGAGAACATCCCTGTAACAGAACAAACAATTAAAAGTGAGGAGTCAAAATTGAGTAACACCTAGTGCAGAATCTTAGATTGAATTATCTCTCTGATAACTATCAACTGATAACAACTGCTTCGACAATTGCTTTTTGGGTGAGGAAATCTACGCTAGTAATTGCCCAGCGTAACGGTTCTCCAGACAAACGTAATTGTGTCTCAATTGCTTGCAGTAACTGGGCTGGCGTTTCCTGAAGATTAATTTCTAGAGTGATAAATTGAGTAGTCATGTAATGGCGGGAGTCGGGAGTCGAGCAAGGGTACAGGGTTTAATTGTAAATTGTGAATTGCAAATTCTCTCCCTTGTCTCCCTTGTCTCCCTTGTCTTCCTTGTCTTCCTTGTCTTCCTTGTCTTCCTTATCTCCCTTGTCCTTCACTTCTGGGGTTGTCCAAATTGCAAATCGTATAACTCGTCTTCTTTTTCCGTTTCAATTTTCAAATCGGAACGGGGACGGGCAACACATAGCAAGACATAGCCTTGTTGTTGAAGTTCGGGACTCACACCCATTCCATCGCTTTGATCTACAGTTCCTTCTAGAATTTTGCCAGCGCAGGTAGTACAAACGCCTGCGTTACAAGAACTCGGCAAGTCTAGCCCAGCAGCAGTAGCAGCCCGTAAAATGATTTTGTCTTCTGGGACTTGAATCGTGTGAGTTTCGCCTTGATGATGAATTTGAACCGTGTAAGTTTGAGACATATATAAAGTTAGGGCGATCGCAAGCTCGAACGCAGCATCAGCTATTGTAAATTGCTCACCAGTTATTTTATCTTGTACGGTCGGGTTCTAACGAATGGTCATTAGTCATTCGTCATTTGTCATTGGTTGTTGGTGAGTAGCTAGTCACCGAATCTTTATTTAGTCACTAGCCACCAGCCACTAACCACTGATAACTGTTAACTGATAACTGATAACTGGCTCTTGCTAGCACTAAGCTGGAAGTAGGAAGTAAAAATACTGGAGATCCTTAAGAGGTAGAGAATGCTGGAACAATATCGGCAGCAAGTAGCAGAACGCGGGGCATTAGGTATTCCGCCGTTACCATTGGATGCGGCACAAACATCGGATTTGTGTGAATTGCTGAAACATCCGCCTGCTGGGGAAGAGGAGACATTGCTGCACCTGTTGCGCGATCGCATTCCTCCTGGTGTCGATCCGGCGGCTTATGTCAAGGCTGGGTTTTTAACGGCTGTGGCTAAGGGTGACGTGACGAGTCCCCTTGTTTCCCCTACAGATGCGATCGCTTTATTGGGAACGATGGTAGGCGGTTATAACGTGCGATCGCTAATCGATCTACTCAGTGCGGAGGCGACTTTAGCTGCTGCTGCTGCCAAGGCTTTGAGTAAGATCGCTCTAGTTTATGAGTCTTACCACGATGTTTTGGATTTGTCAAGTGAAGGCAATCCTTACGCTAAGCAGGTAGTTGATTCTTGGGCAAATGCCGAGTGGTTCACTTCTCGCCCGACTTTACCTGAAGCTATCACCGTCACTGTATTTAAAGTGCCTGGGGAGACGAACACGGACGATTTATCTCCTGCACCCCATGCTACTACACGCCCTGATATTCCCTTACATGCCTTAGTGATGTTGGAATCGCGGCAATCTGGTAGTTTAGAAACGATCGCTCAGTTAAAGCAAAAAGGACATCCTGTAGCTTATGTTGGCGATGTTGTCGGTACGGGTTCTTCCCGCAAGTCGGCAATTAACTCGGTGTTGTGGCATATCGGTCAAGATATTCCCTGCATTCCCAACAAGCGGGCAGGGGGGTATATTTTAGGTAGTGCGATCGCGCCAATTTTCTTCAATACAGCTGAGGATGCTGGTGCATTGCCAATTCAGTGTGATGTCACCCAGATGGAAACGGGTATGGTAATTACCATCCATCCTTATAAAGGGGAAATTACCAACGAAGCAGGCGAAGTTATCTCTACCTTCACTCTCAAACCCGACACGATTTTAGATGAAGTTCGTGCAGGCGGACGCATCCCCCTATTAATCGGACGTACCCTTACCGATAAAACTCGCACGGCTTTGGGATTAGAACCGAGTCCTATCTTTACTCGTCCCAAGCAACCAGTTGATACGGGTAAAGGCTATACTCTAGCGCAAAAAATGGTGGGTAAAGCTTGCGGTTTACCTGGTGTCCGTCCTGGGACTTACTGCGAACCGATTATGACTACTGTTGGTTCCCAGGATACCAC
Organism: Chroococcidiopsis cubana SAG 39.79; assembly: GCF_003991895.1. Lineage (NCBI taxonomy): Bacteria > Bacillati > Cyanobacteriota > Cyanophyceae > Chroococcidiopsidales > Chroococcidiopsidaceae > Chroococcidiopsis > Chroococcidiopsis cubana. The sequence goes on along the minus strand of NZ_RSCK01000121.1, from coordinate 12,536 downwards.
GGGACCCATGACGCGCGATGAGTTGAAAGAACTTGCATGTTTGGGTTTCAGTGCTGACTTGGTGATGCAAAGTTTCTGTCATACGGCAGCTTATCCCAAACCTGTAGATGTGAAAGTTCACCACGAACTCCCCGATTTCATGTCTTCTCGCGCTGGCGTTGCCTTGCGTCCTGGGGATGGTATTATCCACTCTTGGCTAAATCGGATGCTGTTACCCGATACTGTCGGTACAGGTGGCGATTCTCACACTCGTTTTCCCTTGGGAATTTCTTTCCCTGCTGGTTCTGGGTTGGTAGCGTTTGCAGCGGCTTTAGGTGTAATGCCTTTGGATATGCCGGAATCTGTTTTAGTTAGATTCAAAGGTGAGTTACAGCCAGGGGTGACGCTGCGGGATATTGTCAATGCAATTCCCTATGTGGCGATTCAAAAAGGATTGCTGACGGTAGCCAAACAGAATAAGAAAAATATCTTTTCTGGACGGATTATGGAAATAGAAGGCTTGCCAGATTTAAAAGTCGAACAAGCTTTTGAACTTACCGATGCGACAGCAGAAAGATCTTGTGCGGGTTGTACCATCAAATTGAGTATCGAAACTGTTTCCGAATATTTGCGTTCCAACATCGCGCTGATGAAAAATATGGTGGCGCGGGGTTATCAGGATGCTAAAACCATCATGCGTCGCGTTGCCAAGATGGAAGAATGGTTAGCAAATCCTGTGTTGATGGAAGGCGATGCTGATGCAGAATATGCCGAAATCATCGAAATTGATTTGAATGAAATCAAGGAACCAATTGTTGCCGCACCTAACGATCCTGACAACGTGAAATTGTTATCGGAAGTGGAAAACGATCCGGTACAAGAAGTATTTGTTGGTTCCTGTATGACTAATATCGGTCATTATCGGGCAACCGCGAAAGTATTAGAAGGTGCTGGCGCTGTTAAAACTCGTTTGTGGATTTGTCCGCCTACCCGCATGGATGAAAAACAACTCAAGGAAGAGGGTGTTTACGGTGTGTTTGGTGCGGCTGGTGCGAGAACAGAAATGCCTGGTTGCAGTTTATGTATGGGTAATCAGGCGCGGGTTGAAGATGGCGTAACGGTGTTTTCTACTTCTACGCGAAACTTCAATAATCGCATGGGTAAGGATGCTCAAGTTTACCTCGGTTCTGCTGAGTTAGCTGCTGTTTGTGCCTTACTCGGTCGTCTGCCTTCCGTACAGGAATATATGGACATCGTAGCGCATAAAATTCATCCTTTTGCTGGCGATTTGTATCGCTATTTGAACTTCGATCAAATCTCAGGTTTTGCGGATGAAGGACGGGTAATTCCTTTAGAAGAGATGCCTCGGATTGAGGATATTTTGGGAATGCCTACGGCTGCTAGTAAGTCATAATTGTAGGGTGGGCAATGCCCACCCTATTTCTACATAAATTTTGCACAATAGGATAACTTGAATTATGAGTGAAACTATAACAGTTGTATTTGACGGTGAAGTTTTTCGTCCAGATTCTCCACCTAATTTAGAACCAAATACACGCTACACTATTACAGTTGAATCTGTCGAGCCTGTAGTTAAAGACAATGCTTGGGATGTTCTAGAGGCAATGGTAGGAACGGTAGAAGCTCCTAGCGATTGGTCTAGCCAACACGACCATTATCTATATGGCACACCAAAACATAACACTGAAAATAATGAATGAATGGCGATCGCTTGTTTATAGATACTGTATTTATTCAAGCCTTACTGAATCGTAATGACCAGTATCACCAACAGGCTAAATCCTTTTTACCACGATTACGTGCTGCTTTAGAAGTATGGGTGACTGAAGTAGTTTTGATTGAAGTTGGCAATGCTTTAAGTGCTACTAATCGTACAGCAGCTATTCAGTTTATTGAGCAGTGCTACCAGACAAGTAATATACAAGTTGTCTCTGTCGATACGCAATTGCTAAGCCGTGCTATACAACTTTACCAATCTCGTCCAGATAAAACCTGGAGACTTACGGATTGCATATCATTTATTGTTATGCAAGACCAAGGTTTAATCAACGCGGTTACAGTTGATAGGCATTTTGTCCAAGCAGGTTATCGTGCTTTATTGTTAGAGTAATTTTAGCAAATGTATTAGACTGAGCAGTATCTTTACTTGCAGCAATCATAAAACCGTAGAAAGTTTCTAACAAAAGTCAAAAAGTTTTTATTTTTATTGCTGCATTCTGTTAGTTCTCACTCTTTGCTGTTTTTGCTAGAATCATGCTTATTGCTAAACTTAAATATTACTCCCAGCAACCTAAAAATCATGCCCAAAAAGAACATTGTTACTAATCCATAAACCAAAATATCCAATCCAAGATCTCCAATTAGCTCTCTTTGGAATTTTGTTTTCGGAGAAGTCCAATAAAAACTGGGTTTCCAGTATTGCAAAGCAAAAAATAATAAAAGTATCAGAGCTGCTATGGCTGTGCCTTTATAACTATTTGTTAACTTGTTAGCTTTGGGAGACATAACTTTTCTTAAAGATAGTAATATGGTACTAAACAAATATTTTCAGTAGAATAGGAAAGTCGTGCTAAGCGTTTAGCTGGGGGCTGTTGAATTCTAGTTTTGTTAGAAGCATCTGATAGTTCTAATGTAAATTTAGGAAAGAAGTAACGATGCTAGAAATTCACAAAAGTTATATCCTTGATGAGAAAGGACAACCTATAGCCGTACAAATTCCTATTGCTGAGTTTGAAAAAATTGAAGAAATACTAGAAGATTATGGCTTAGCGCAACTGATGAATGAAGTAAAAGATGAAAAGCCATTATCTAAAGATGAAGCTTTGCAACAACTCATAAAAGAAGAGTAAAGCGCGATCGCACCCCTACCTCTACAAACGCGATCGCTATTTTAAACTATAAATATTTAAGAATCAACTTGCTCGATTCCCATTAAATACCACTGATTTTCAGCATCTATACTAATATTCCAATATTCAGTAAAAGATCGCGGTTCAGGTTCGCCACTTCTGACGTATCCTTGAGGAGAGAGAACGAAGTTAGTTATTTTTGCATTTGTCTGTATTTTAAACATATGCTTGTCTTGCTCTTGTCTGTAACTAATCGGTGCAAGTTCAATTATTTCAGGTTGATAAACAATATCAAAATTATTGCCAAAATCACGTAGAAAAATATATTCTTGTTTAGAGTAAAATGGCTCGGCAACATACTCAACCATTCGAGTAAATTTTTTCATCGTCCAGTCAGATTGATACCGAACAAATAGTTGAGTTACTTTTTCTATTAATTCCGTTCTACTACATAGGTGCTGATAGTCTTGTTCGTTAATTTCCGATCTAATTGAAATTAAACGCCAAATTTCATTGTCTTTTGTATAGCTAGCAGAATAGCAATTGGTAAAATTTGGATATACAAGTGTAGCAAATTTAATTAAATCTAGATTATCAGTAAAATCTTTTCTAAAGAAACGAATAAAATTATAAATTTCTCGTCGAAAACCAAAAGGTACTAGTACAGATGATAAGAGCATACACACAAATACAAAACTGTAGATAGTCTTTTTAGTAATTGGAGTAGATGAACTACTTCCATGTTCTCCTCCAGAAAAGCCTCTACCACCACCGCCTCCATGTCCACCACCACCACCTTTGTTATGTACTAATATGTTGTTTGCATAAAAGTTATGTTGAGGATTAATGGAAATCAAATTATAGACAGTAATGGTTTTATTTATATGCTCAATAGAAGAAATAATATGAGTAGCAGCATCTTCTCCTACAAGGCGATCGCCTACTTTTAGTCTTCGCGCTTCAACTAAATCGATTCCTGTAGAAGTTTGAATGTAAAACGGGTGAGTTCCCGTAACTTTGAGCGTTTCGTTAATTATAAAATAATCAGGAGAAGATAAAACTTGAATTTCACCAATTTTCCCTACTTCAGAATGATGCGTGGTAAAGTTGTAACTAATAACGCGATCGCCTGGATGCAATTGCTCAATTAATTTATCGCCCGTTGGAGTTGAAATTGTGGTTCCCTCTCCAAAGCAACCGCCACGAGCATAAGCAAAATTAGGTAAACAGAAAAATAATAATAAAATAGCCAAACTCATTCCTAACAGTTTGGCACATCCAATAATTTTCATTGAAATATTACTTTTCTAACCGCACGGCGTACCACTGTAAAAACTGCCCTGGTTCTAAGTCTAAATCGCAACTCGTATCGATTAAATACTTAGCCTGAGCTTCGATAGAGTTGAACTTTTGCAACTCTGGGGGTAAATTCTGTTGCCTCTGACTCAAAACATCTTTAAGCTTTTCTAACAATTCCGCAGCCGTAAGAAATTGTTCTGGCTGGTTTGGTTCTAGGACAACAAAGTGATCCTCTTGATACATTAAAGGGTCTGTCATAAATTAATTGTAACTTAGGATATAGTGACAAAATGCGTGTTTCAGCTGCTAGTTTAAAAGAAAACGCAACTATCTGAGTGCCGAATCGGAAGATTTTATGACCCGAAAGACAGCTTGCCTAGTATTTAACCCAGTTGCTGGTCAAAGTAACCCCGAACAAGATTTAGCACAAATTAGATCGCTGTTAGAGCCGGAGTTTGACTTGGACATTCGGATGACAACAGCAGAAATGGATGCGGATGAAATCGCCAGAGAAGCGATCGCAGATGGCGCAAAAGTTATTATCGCATCTGGCGGCGACGGTACTCTCTCAGCGGCGGCTGATGCTGTAGTGGGAACGGATATTCCCTTAGGTGTTATTTCTCGCGGTACGGCTAACGCTTTTGCCGCAGCTTTAGAACTACCAGATACAATTGAAGCTGCTTGTCAGATGATTTTAGGAGGAGTCACGCGCAAAGTTGATGCGGCTTTGTGCAACGATCGCCCGATGGTATTGCTAGCTGGCATTGGGTTTGAGGCGGAAACGGTAGAAAAAGCAGATCGTCAGGCGAAAAAGCGATTTGGAATGCTAGCTTATGTAATGGCTGGACTGCAACAGTTGCGCGAATTGGAAAGCTTTACAGCAGAAATTGAGACAGAAGACAGAATTATCAACGTCACGGCTGCTGCAATTACCGTAGCCAACGCCGCACCACCTACCTCGGTTTTAGCTCAAGGTCCAGACGGGGTAGTATTCGATGATGGACTATTAGATGTTACCGTAGTTTCTTCTACAACTCGCGCCGGAGCGATCGCAGCTTCTTTTCACTTACTCTCTACAGCTTTAAACGAGAATGCAGCCGAACGAGATGACGTAGGATATTTACGCGCCGAACGAGTCAAAATTCGCACCGATCCGCCGCAAAAAGTTGTTTTAGATGGCGAAATCATTGGTGAGACACCTATCGATGTCAAATGCATTCCAGATGGACTGACGATTTTTGTCCCAAAGGAAGCAGCACCACCCTCAGCCGCAGAAAAACTGGAAGGACTACCAGATTTGATTGTGGAAAATAAAGTGGTTGTCGGGTTTGCGGATTAATCAGTTATTAGTGACTAGTGACTAGTGGCTGGTGACTAGAATTCTCCCCCTTGTCCCCCTTGTCCCCCTTGTCCCCTCCCAACCAAAAAGCTACACTTCCACCACAACTTTCCCGACTGCTTGACCTGATTCGGCGTAGCGATGGGCTTCTGCGACCTCAGAGAAACGAAAGGATTTAGGATCGAGTAAGGGGCGGATTTTGCCCTGGTCTACGAGTTTGGCAACGTTGAAGAGGATTTTGCCATGTTCTGCTCGTTGAGTGTCGTATAACATACGTAAGAGCATAAAAACGACGTGTAAGGTTAGTCCTTTGGCATGAAGGGGGCTGAGGTCGTGGGTGGAACGGGTAGAGATGGAAACTACTGTACCGTGCATTCCAGCCGCAGCGAAAGAGCGATCGAGGTTGTCTTTACCAACTGTATCAAAAACTACGTCAAAGCCTTTGCCTGAAGTGTGTTCTGCTACGTATTCTTCTACGGTTTGCTGACGATAATTGATGACTGTATCAGCTCCTAAATCGCGGGCGATCGCCGCCTTTTCTTTACTAGAAACTGTAGTATAGACTTTTGCCCCCGCCCATTTTGCCAGTTGGATGCCAATATGACCGACTCCTCCAGTTGCAGCATGAACTAGTACGGTTTGTCCTGGCTGGATTTTGGCGCGATAAATTAAACTTTCCCAGGCTGTAATTGCTACTAATGGTAAAGCAGCAGCTTCTTTCATTGAAAGAGATTTGGGCTTTAATGCCAGTAAATCGGCATCAGCTAGCATATATTCTGCCAAAGCACCGCCCATACCTTTGAATCCGCCTGCACAGCCGTAGACTTCATCCCCAGGTTTAAAAGTGGTGACTCCTTCCCCCACTGCTTCAACTACCCCTGCAACATCACCATGCAATACAGCAGGGAATTCAGGCGCGATCGCGGGCATTGCCCCTCGTCGCAGTTTAAAATCAACTGGATTGACGCTGGTAGCTGCAACTCGAATTAAAACATGACCGGGAATCACTTCTGGTTTTGGTAGTTCTATAGTTTGGAATACGCTTGGTTCGCCAAAAGAGGCGATCGCTTGGGCTTTCATGGTAGTTGGTAGTTGGTAGTTAGTATGAGTTTATAAGTACTCATGTGGTTTTGACTTTTAACTTTTGACTTTTGATTTCCTACCTAATGCCACTGTCATCACTACTATAGTTGCAGCTCCTAGAGTTAGAGGTGTAATTGTCTCACTTAGTAACAGCGCTGAGGCGAAAATTGTCAAAAATGGCTGCAAAAGTTGAACTTGTCCGACTCTGGCGACACCACCCAAAGCTAGTCCGCGATACCAAGGGAAAAAAGCCAGAAATTGACTGATAATACTAACGTAAGCAAATCCCAACCAGGCAGAAGGGGAGGCGGTTAATCCATGCTGGTAAACTGCGATCGCGGTTGGTACGACTAATATTGGGGCTGTAAACACTAATGCCCAACAAATCACTTGCCAGCCGCCTAAATCTTTTGCTAACCGTCCGCCTTCGGCATAACTCACAGCCGCAGCGAAACCCGCGCCAAGTAAAACCAAATCTGCCCAGTGCATTTGTCCTGCACCCGAAACAATCGCGAACAGCACGACGGTGATACTACCTGCAATGCTGGCAATCCAGAAACCTAAACTGGGGCGTTCTCCTAATCGCCATGCGCCTGCTAATGCCGTTGCTAAAGGCATCAGTCCTAGAACCACTCCGCCGTGGGCAGCTGGTAGCTGTTGCATTGCCCAAGCTGAGAGTAAGGGAAATCCTAAAACCACCCCCGCAGCAACAATCGCTATACTTTTCCAGTAACGGCGCTTGGGTAAGGGTTGATGAGTTATTCGTAAAACTACCATTGCCAAAAATGCTGCGACAATCGCCCTTCCTAAACCAACAAAATTGGGGTCAAAATCGGTGACGGCGACGCGAGTTGCTGGTAGTGTTAAGCTAAAGCCGAATACCCCCACAAAGCCATATATTAATCCCAGTAGTTCGGGATCGATGCCGCGAATTTTTTGATTTTGTTTCACCCTTGCAACTTCCTCTTTCTTGGCGCACCACAGGGAATACTTTCAGGTTTAGCCAGGAAAAAGCGATCGCGAAAGGTACGGATTTAGGAATTTTATTCTAGTACAGTGAAATTTTACGTTTTTCTACTAGGTAAGACGATCGATTCTGTCTGAAATAGCAAAATAAATTATATAATAATTTTTCATAATTCTTCAAAATATGCCGGTTAAAATTTTTAGCTTTATATTTTTTCTATTTGGGTTTTTTCTAATTTGGCAAGGTTTTATTGTACTTCAGATTTTTGGCTGGTTACTTATTTTGTTAGTCACATACTATAGCAGTTGTTGGATTAGTCCATTATTTGTAACTGAAGGAAGGCAGCTAGTAAAAATATTTCAGATAGACCAACTAGAAGGAATTATTTGTAGTTCAATCCGCTTTCCCTACTGGTTAGATCTAGCTAATAGCCTGTTATTTATCCCAGAAGAGAAAGTCTTTTTCCCTGAATATAAAAAAGCCTTTGTGTTTGAATTAGAGACACAAAAAACCTACTGGAAGCCAATGAGTGAAGTCAATCTAGATGAAGCTAAACCTTTAAAATCTCTTCATACTGGCTCTACAGAGCAGCAAGACGGTTTGAGTATTTACTATGCATCTCCTTCTTCAAAGGAAGGACTGAGAATCGAATGTAGTACTATTGGCTTTAGCTTACCAATTATTGGTTATTACTTTGCTTTTCCTTGTGGTAACGCTCATGGTTGGGAGTTAGCAAAACGTTTTTTTACCTGGAAGAAACAAGTTGTCAGAGCCGCGTCCGGTACAGTTTTAGTGAAGCTAAACAAAATTATCTTCAACGATAATGAACTAAGGTATTACGTTGTTGGAGATAATTCTGAAGGCGCAATTGCTTGGGTAATGGGAGGAAAGTTTTTGATAATCCACGAAAATAGGCGTGTCTTCGTACTCGGTTCTTTCAACCCGACTACATCTATCCCACAAACTACCGCAATAAATCCATAATCTCTATCTTGCGCCTTGCATCCCATGTTCAAACAAAATTGCGATCGCACACAAATCTACCATCCTAACGCGCGATCGCAAATCAAAAGCCCCCCAATTTATCGGGGGGTTGGGGGGATCTACTTCTTAGGAGAGATCAACATCATCATATTGCGCCCTTCCTTCTTCGGCGCTTGTTGTAGCTCTCCTACCTCTTGCAGATCCGTTGCCATCCGCTTGAGCAAGGTTTCTGCCAAATCGCTGTGTTGAATTTCCCGACCTCGGAACATCACAGTTGCTTTCACCTTATCGCCATCTTTCAAGAAGCGTTCGGCTTGATTGACGCGCACTCGATAGTCATGTTCCTCAATCTTGTAGCGCATCTTCACTTCTTTTACGTCAGCCGTATGCTGCTTCTTCCGAGCTTCCCGCGCCTTCTTCTCCTGCTCGAATTTATACTTGCCGTAGTCCATAATTCGGCACACAGGCGGATCGGCTTTATCACTGAGCAGAACGAGGTCTAACTCTTTTTCCTCAGCAATTTGCAGTGCTTCGTAGGGAGTTAAAATTCCCATCTGACTGCCATCAGTATCGATGACTCGAATCTTAGGGAATCGAATGCGTTCGTTAATTTGGGGTAAATCTTTTGTGGGTCTTCTTTTTTCAATCACAGGCATATAGGATTATTAGCAACTGTTTGTTAGATAACTGGGATGAATCCAGCTTGAGCAACTATTAGACTAAGACAACTATGTATACCTTCACACCAAAGAATCGGCTTTCGGAAACGTAACTAGTAGAGTCTACAATCCATAGCAAACAGCAGGCTTTCTTAGTACTTGCAATTCACGATAGCACTTTTTTCTGCTAGTTAGGGGTAGGGAAATTCCTCTATTTGCGAACTCCGATCGCCATCCATTTGTTAAGATCGCCTTAACTTATCAGGATAGATGCGATCGCCTCCCATCAAAACATCTCAATTGTTAAAATAATTTAGAGATTTTATAACTTTATTCAAATTGACCAAAACAAGCGTGGATACCTTATTACACTGGCAGCAACGGGTAGGTAGTCAAAGAGACTGGATTTGGCGTGGCTGGCAGACTCGCTACACTTTTATTCGCCCAGAACAACCTCAGCCTCAGACAACACCAATAATTTTACTGCATGGCTTTGGCACGTCAATCGGTCATTGGCGACAAAACTTAGCCGTGCTAGGGGAACAACACACAGTTTACGCGCTAGATATGTTGGGCTTTGGTGCGTCGGAAAAAGCTCCAGTGAGCTATAAGGTAGAACTGTGGGTAGAACAAGTTTACGATTTCTGGCGCACGTTTATTCAGCATCCAGTCGTCTTAGTTGGTAATTCTATCGGTTCGCTAGTGTCGCTGAGAGCAGCAGCCATGCATCCCGATATGGTGCAGGGTATTGTAATGCTCAGTCTTCCCGATCTATCTATCCGACAGGAAGCCATACCTAAGATTTTACGTCCCGCGATCGCCGCGATCGAAAATCTCTTCACCTCACCCCTATTAATTAAAACCATTTTTCGCATTGTCCGCCGCCCCCAAGTGGTAAAGCGTTGGGCAGGCATTGCATATGCTAATTCTGAAGCCGTAACTGATGAATTAGTAGATATTTTGTTAGGACCAGCTCAAGACCGAGGTTCGGCACAAGCTTTCTATGCCACGCTAAAAGCTATGTTGGATTCTCAATTCGATCCTTCAGTCAAGAGCATCTTGCCAAATCTAAACATTCCCATCCTACTGATTTGGGGACAGCAAGACCGCATGATTCCACCCGCTTTCGCTCCCAAGTTTGCTGCTTACAATCCTAACGTGCAGCTTCTAATTTTAGAGAATGCAGGACATTTCGCTCATGATGAGTGTCCTGAAGAAGTCAACCAAGCAGTCTTGAACTGGATCGACTCTTTCCTTGCCCGTCCCGATCTTGCTCTATACAAAGTTAATAATTAGTTGTTAATGGTTAATTGTTTGTATCGCCATTAACCATTAACAATCAGCCATCAGTTTTTATCCGATACTGACTTGATCGGTAGTTACGTCAGTTGCGCCTTGAACGTTTCTGGCAACAGAAACCATTTTTTGCAAAATATCTTGGCTGGGAACCTTGCCTTTTAAAACCACGGTACTGCCCGTTTGAGCTACGTAGAGAGTATCAATGTCAGTTAAGCTTTGGTCTTCATCAAATGCCAAAGCAACACGCTTAGCTAAACCACTCTGATCGTATTCTCCATTCAATCCTAGACGCTCGGGAGGAACTGATTCAGTGGCAGCAGCAGCCTGTGGCGTAGGATTAACTTGAGCATTTTGCGGTTTGTTCATGCCAAACAGTCTTTGTAACCAACCCATAGATTTTTCTCCTCAGTAATTAACTGCTCTCAGTGTAAGTTTGTGTAGCGATCGCCACACCTATCCGAAAGAAGATATAGTCACAAGTCGATCATCTTAAGAGTAAATCTACGAATTGAAGTTTAATTAAGTTAAATTTAATTTTTTTAGCTACTTTTTAACCTACAATTGCGCTGCAAGTCTCATTATCTACTTAGCGATCGCCCAACTCCCTTTTTGAGGAAGGCTAGGGGGAGCGAGTCTAGCTTCAAGCGCGTAACTCCTGCAACGACACGCGCCTTTTTTTCAGCTAGAAAACATTTGTTGAGAACGAAAGACGAGATAGATCGAGATAGAATATAAGGCTGAACAGATTGATTTTAGCGATCGGACAGAAAGTAGAGAGCAGTGAATAGCAACTATCAACCATCAACCATCTTCACGCATTGTAGCGCCAGCGCTTACCATCAACCATCAACCATCAACCATTAAAAATGAAACACACCCTTTCAGTTCTAGTGGAAGATGAAGCGGGGGTACTAACCCGCATTGCGGGTTTATTTGCCCGTCGTGGCTTTAACATTGAAAGCCTTGCTGTCGGTCAAGCGGAGCAAAACGGAGTCTCTCGAATTACAATGGTAGTCCCTGGGGACGATCGCGTCATCGAACAGCTGACCAAGCAGCTATATAAACTTGTCCACGTCCTCAAAGTCCAAGATATCACCGAAGTTCCTTGTGTCGAGCGGGAATTGATGTTGATTAAAGTGAATGCTACTAGCTCTAATCGCTCGGAAGTGATTGAAATCGCTCAGATCTTTCGCGCTAGAGTGGTCGATGTGGCTGAAGACTCTCTTACCTTAGAAGTTGTCGGCGACCCTGGTAAAATTGTCGCGCTCGTGCAGTTATTACAAAAGTTTGGACTGCGAGAGGTCGCCCGTACAGGTAAAATTGCCCTCGTGCGAGAGTCGGGAGTCAATACGGAATATCTTAAGTCTCAAGTCGAGGTAAAAGTGTCGTGAGTTAGGCTAAAGTCGTCAATCCGGCAAAATAGTCCTGCAATTGTTGGTTGTGGTCGTGAGCAAGTTGACCGGGAGGTAAAGCACCAGGAGGAAATGCACGAACTTCCATCACTTCTAATGGATCGCGGACTTTCATCCTGCCTGTGACATCTGCCTCAACTACAATACAAATCGAATGAATGCGCGGATCGCGATCGGGTGCGGAATAAACTCCTACCAGTCGTCGAATTTTGACTAAATCCAGCCCCGTTTCCTCGGCTAATTCTCGTTTGACTGCCGTAGCCACATCTTCACCCCAATCTACCATCCCTCCTGGTAGCGACCACAGCCCATTATCACGACGGCGAATCAAAACGATCCGACCATCAGGCAAGATGGGAATGATACTCGTGCCTGGGACGGGATGACGAAATATGATGCCGATGACAGTTTGAATAAATCGCCACCAGCGGCGTAGGGGTTGGGCGATCGCCTTAAAACTAGAAAAAATCACTATTTAACCGTTAGTTAAAATTTATAAATTTTCATATGCTGAAAAAATTCGGTGAAACCCCAGACAGATAGTCTATCCCAGCTTTTGATAATGTCTTAAGGCGATCTCCAAGAAACAAAATACCTATGAGGCAGGTCGGATAAGAATATCCCATTTGGGCAAGAGGGGATTGC
>NZ_RSCK01000120.1:6575-15801 GCF_003991895.1 Chroococcidiopsis cubana SAG 39.79 | reverse complement strand
AGTGCGTTTCAAGAATCGAAGCATAGCGCCGTAGCAGTGCCTCGAATGGGTTTGCTTTACGGCTTTACAGGGATTGGCAAAACGACTGCTACTGCTTGGTTGGTGAATAAAGAAAATGGGATTTATGTCAGAGCCACCAGGGCAAACGCATCTAATAAAAGCATAATGAAATACTAAGAAGCGCTTTGGGCTAAAAATTCTGGAAATAGCAGAGCGGAGTAATGCTTTAGGCTAAATTGGGAGGTTATAAGCCTTAGATTTTCTTCTATAAACTCCTTTAGCTAATAAATTGATGCGTAAAATCCTAGACTATCTTCAATACATACTTCAATGCAGAAATAGCCTAATCTTGCAGCTAAATTCTGCGTTCAGCTTTTATCCAAACAGAACTTTAGCGAGATATTCATTATCCCAACCAGCTTTTAGTCGTTTGTTTTTTATCCCAGTTTTTACTGATGTATTTTGTTGCAGGAGACTGTGAGCTATGTGACGTAGTACAGCAAAGTTTTGGGGAGCATTATCCTTTCTAATGCGACTATCATCCTCCCGAAATGCTACATCTAATACCCAGTGCAACGAGTTTTCTATTCCCCAATGTTGCCGCACTGAATCAGCAAGTAATTTGGCGTTATTTGCTAGACTGCTAATAAAATAACGAGTCTCAATTTTGGTTTTACCGTTGACCGTTCTCATTACATCTAGGCGACCTATACTTTGCAGATTTTGCCATTTGCCTTCTGGATCTATTTGATTCTGAACATTACTCAACTGGACACAATACCTGGTTTCCTCTCGACTATGACTTTCTTCTGAGCGGCGGTTTGAGCTATGTGTAAATCCTTCATATCGGTTTTTTAGTGCTTCGGAAAATAATGCTTCTACTCGTTTATATAGTGAGCCTTGGTTCTTTTTTAAACTGATAACGTAGTCTGCTTCTTGCCCAGCTATTAGCTTAACAATGTCTTTCTGGCAGCCCATTGCATCTATTGTGACAATACACCCTTGTAGCGACAACACCTTAAGCAACTCTGGGATGGCTGTAATTTCATTCGATTTCTCATCAACTTTAACTTGTCCTAACACTAATCTTTGTTCAGTCGCCCAAGCGCTTACCATATGAATAGCTTTTTTATCACCTCCACGCTCGTAGGAATGGCGCAGTGTTTTTCCATCTATTGCAACGACTTCTCTTGCAACGACCTTACTAATAGACTTAACCCAATTCAAAAAACAATTTTGAAATTGTTCTGGATCTAAACGACTAAAAACTCTAGAAAAAGTATCATGACTTGGAATCCCATTCGGCAATTCTAGAAACTGCTTCAACCATTGATGTTTAGCTTGTCCGTAAATTTCCATCTCTACCCAAGTATCTGCTCCACAAATGACTGCACAGATAGCAATGGTAATGATATCAATTAATTGATGTCGCTTAGTTCGCTCAACTCTTGGATCTGGCATCTGGGCAAAATGGTCGGCGATACTAATTTTAGGCTTCAACTTCATTAAACACAGCCAAGACGCTTATTTCTCCATAAAAGTATTTGTTCCAGAATATCACTTTAAGCTTGGTATAAATTTAGATGCGTTTGCCCTGGCTGCATGGACCGGCGTCGCCACCCTCATCGCGTTCACGGCAGCCGCGCGGCTGCGGATTCCTTCCCTGAGCGCCTTCGGTGTACGCCGAACCTCCAGTCGCTGGCTTCTGACCAGTGTTGGCGTAGGGCTGGTTGCCCTTGTGCTCAAGGGTCTGGCGATCATGACCTGGATCCAGATCACCGGGGACACGGACAATGTTCAGGATGTTTATGCAGAGGGTGGTCGCGGCGGGTTACTGTCTCTGGTTTTGTCCACAGTATTGATCTCCGTCTTCTCACCCTTCGGCGAGGAACTGCTCTATCGCGGCATCGTCACCAACGCGCTGCTGCGCTACGGCTCGTTCGCTGGGGTGGTGGGCAGCACTGTGATCTTCGCCCTCATGCACGGTATTAACATTGTCTTTCCGGCGGCCATTGTGGCCGGTCTCGCTACCGCTGAGGTCTTCCGTCGTAGCGGCTCGATCTGGCCCGGTCTCGTCGTTCATATTGTTTTCAACCTGCCCACAATCCCGATCATGGTGCTCGTTGGCACGGGCTGAAAGAAACCGCAGCATACCTCAATCAGGAATTCATCATGCAATATCTTTCACAGGATTTAATCCTGCTTGCACTCAATCCCCAAACTGGGAAAACTCGCTTCTCTTGGTACTCTGCACTCGACTATGGCTTGGTCGGTTCTTTATTACTAGACTTAGTCCTGCAAGGCAAACTTGAAATCGACAACGACAATCGTGCGATCGGCGCGATCGCAGGCAACACAGGCAATGAATTCTTAGATCAACGCCTCAGTGAGGTTCTAGCATCGTCTTGTCCTCGAACTGCAAGGTTCTGGGTGACTCGTTGGAGACGAAGATACAGAGGAATTCAACCGATTGTGTTGCAGAACTTAGTTGATTTAGGTGTTTTAGAACGACAAGAGCAACGCATTCTTGGACTGTTCCCAACGCAGCGATATTTTCTAACCGATGAATCTATGCAACGCGAGATTGTCCAGCAAGTTCGTGCAGCCGTGTTAGAAGGCATTGGACTGGATTCTCGGATGGCAGCATTGATTAGTTTGATGCAAGCCTCTCACCTGACCGATGCGGTGTTCAGACCTGAAGAACGTCCTGAAGCGCGATCGCGAATTAAAGCGATCGCAGAAGGGGAGTTGGTCGGCAAAGCAGTTTCAAAGGCAATTTTTATCATTCAATCAACCACGACTCTGGGTGCAATCAATAGCGGATGAAATCGTTAGGGGTTTTATAGTATTTCAGGATAGTCAAATGATTTTAGTAACTGGCGCAACTGGGATCAACGGTACAGAGATTGTCAAGCGACTCGCAGCGCAGAACATGCAAGTCCGCGCAATGGTTCGTAACCACGATCGAGCAAAGGAGATTGCACTCCCGAATGTTGAAGTGGTGGAGGGGAACTTTGACCGCCCTGAGACGCTGTTGGAGGCGCTGACTGAAGTGGACAGTGCCTTTCTCTTGACGAACTCTACAGAACGCGCAGAAGCGCAACAACTTGCGTTCGTTGATGCGGCACGTCAAAGTAGTGTCAAGCATATCGTCAAACTATCGCAATTTGCAGCCGATGCCCATTCGCCCGTGCGCTTTTTGCGTTACCATGCCGCAGTCGAAGCGGCAATCCAAGCATCAGGAATGACGTACACGTTTCTGCGTCCCAACCTCTTTATGCAGGGCTTATTAAACTTTAGATCGACGATCGCAAGCCAAAACGCCTTTTATGCAGCGATCGACAATGCAAAGGTGAGCGTGGTAGACGTGCGCGACATTGCTGACGTTGCTGTAGCTGCTCTGACCAAAGCTGGGCATGAAGAAAAGATTTACGATCTCACGGGTTCACAGGCGCTAACACATACCGAGATGGCAGAATATCTCTCTGCTGCCCTGAAGCGTCAGATTGCGTTTGTCGATGTCCCCCCCGAACAGATGCGGGAAGCAATGGTTGGCTTTGGGATGCCAGCTTGGCAAGCCGATGGACTGATGGAAGATTACGCCCATTATCGACGCAATGAGGCAGCAGCGATTGCTTCCGGGATAGAAGATGCGACTGGCAAAGCGCCTCGTCAGTTCAAGGACTTTGCTCGTGATTACGCAACGGCATTTAGCTGACTTCCGAAATTGAACGATCGACAAATATAGCTCTAGTTGTTCGCAATCCTGGTTCGATAATATGATTCGAGTGCTCAAAAAAGACTGGTTCTACTCATGTTGCTTGTTTCTTCTAAGTGTTTTACTGACTGTTGGTTGCACAGGCGTTAATTTTGGAAGTAGGGAAGTCACCTCAAACCGCCCAACAGCTTCGTCAAGCGAGATTACAACAGCTACGACTGAGCGCACAAACGCATTACGCGATCGCATTGGGCAGATCTCTCAAGCGGCTCAAGGGCGGGTTGGGATGACAGCTACAGTGCTGGAATCTGGAGAATCAGTGTCTCTGAATGGGAATCAGCACTTTCCAATGCAAAGCGTTTACAAGTTGCCGATCTCAATGGCGGTTCTGAATCAAGTCGATCGAGGAAATCTCAAGCTAGATCAGAAGATTCGGATCGAGGCAAGCGATATTGTCCAGGGAAGTCAAGTACTAGACGAGAATTCGCAAGGAAAGGAATTCAGTCTGTCTGAACTCTTGCAATACATGGTTTCTAAAAGTGACAACACCGCCTGTGATGTACTGCTGCGGCTCATCGGTGAACCGCAACGTGTCACGGAATATTTAAGCAGCCTTGGTATAAACGACATCGTTGTAGCGAACACAGAGAAGGAGTTAGCGCAAGATTCAACCGTGCAGTATCGCAACTCTGCAACACCCGATGCAGCAGTAGTTTTATTACGCACATTATATGAAGGACGAGGACTTTCAAAAACCAGTCAAGCGCTACTGTTGCAATGGATGACAGAGGCTCAGACAGGTCTAAAGCGTATCAAAGGACTGTTACCAGAGGGAACGGTCGTAGCACACAAAACGGGTACTTCGTCTACTGTGAATGGAGTAACAGCGGCAACCAATCATGTGGGACTCGTAACGCTTCCAAGTGGTCAACATTTGGCGATCGCAGTGTTTGTTTCAAATTCTCAAGCAACTGATGTAATCCGAGAGGAGGTCATCGCAAAGGTGGCAAGGGCAGCATGGGATGAATGGAGCAGATGAAGTTTCTTTCGTACTCAGGAGGGGACTGGCGGTTCTGGTCTGGATTGGGATCACTGGGAACACCGAAAACATTCAGGGGGTGTACGTCCAAGGTGGTAGTGGCGGGACGCTGTCCCTGGTTCTGGCTACGGTGTTTCTGGGTCTCCTCACACCTCTTGGCGAGGAGTTGGTTTTCCGAGGTGTCATCACCACCGCCCTGCTCCGTCATGGTGTGGTTCTTGGGGTTGTGGGCAGTACCTTGATCTTCGCGATCGCTCATGGCTTCAATATCGTCTTTCCTGCGGCTGTGGTAGCTGGTCTTGCCACCACCGAAATCTACCGCCGCAGTGGATCGATCTGGACTGCTGTTGTCGTTCATGTCGTTTTTAACTTGCCCACAATTCCGGTGATGGTAGCTGCTGGCATGGGCTAATAGGACGGATCATTTGGAGATTAAATCAATGGCAATTTTGAAACAATTCGGGATTTTATTTGTATTGGGCAGTGTGGGAATTGTGATGTTTACGATCGCGTCTATTCCTTTAGTCGAGCAACAGTTGGCAAAACTGTCGCCAGAAAACCTGGCAAAAGTGCCGCCACTGTGGACTTTAATGCTTCTGCAAGGACTACAATATTCAGTTCTACTGGCAATCAGCATTCTGATCGGAATTGGTTGTGCCTATCGTGTTGGATTACGCTCCCATTTGATCGATCGTTGGGTGTTTCACATCGCCAAGTCTCCATCTTTTGCCGTTGAGATGAAGTGGAGCTTGGGTGTGGGTGCAGCGGCAGCGATCGTTATTTTGTTGCTCGATCGGTTGATGCAACCTGTTCTACCTGAAGCGCTACGGGCAGCCAATAATACAGAGCCAAGTTGGTTGAATTTGCTCACAGCAATGTTCTATGGCGGCATCACTGAGGAAATTTTGATGCGCTGGGGTTTAATGTCGCTGCTTGTTTGGATCGCGTGGAAAGGGCTAAAACAAGGCGTTACGTTGCCAAGTCAAGGGATTTACCAGGGTGCGATCGTTCTAGCCGCGTTGGTATTTGGACTACTACACCTGCCAGCGACTGCCGCGATCGTTCCCCTTACTCCGCTTGTGATTATCCGAGCGTTGTTACTGAATGGAATTGCTGGCATTGCTTTTGGCTGGCTCTTTTGGCAATATTCGCTAGAAGCTGCAATGTTAGCCCATATCAGCTTTCATGCTTTTACCTCTGTTCTTAGGGTACTGGCAAGGTTGGCTTAAGTTTTGGAATAAACCTCGTCGGGTTAGCACTGCCCACAAAGCTTTACCGTGAAAGGCTTTAAAGATGGTGGGCATCGCCCACTACTTGAATTGATGCTCAACTTTACAGTTTTAAGGTGGTAAATCAAATGATTAAGTGCAAAGATTTTGCGCCTCGGATTACTCAACGAGGACCCTTCGGCGGAGCTTCCGAGTATGAATCCTTCTCTGATGTGGTTAGTACTGCAAATCAGTGGATCGAAAGTAGAACAATACAGGTGATCAATGTGGAAACCGTTGTTTTGCCCGATCGAATCGAAGGCACAAGTGATGGTGACTACGGATTGACGATCAGTAATAGTTTCCACCCAGTGACGATCAGTCAAGGCGTGACAATCAACTGCTTTCAATGTGTGCGTGTCTGGTATAGAGAATAAGCTCTATTGGAGAAAACAATGAAACGATTTACTCTGTTTACTTTCCTGTATCTCGCGCTGGGAGTCTGTCTGACAGCGAGCGCGCTTGGATACCCAAATCTGCCTTCGGGTTTTCAAACCAGCTTGTTCGTCAGTGCAGGAGTATCCTACATCGTCTGTCTCCTCAGCACCTTCCTATTTTGGCGCGAGACGACGATCCGCTTCTATCGCAGACGGAATTCAGCGGTCATTCTACCCTGGTTGGTGATTGGATTCAACATTATTTGGACGATCTGGGAGGTTCAGAGTCAGAACTGGGCGATGGAAGCCATTTTACAAGCGTTTTCGCGGCTAATAGTTGTCTTACTGTTTGCAGAAATCATTGTTGTTACATGGCAAGTGAATCCTGAACGTTAATGTCTGTTGTGGATGATGCCGAAATGAACTAGAACCAATCCATCAGGAGAACAATCATGAAACCTCGAACTATTTTCGGATTACTAACGCTCGCTATCGGATTGCTCGGAGGCGCATTCACTCATCGGGCGATTGCACAAAGCATTCCTTCACAACAACCATCACCGATTCTGATTACAACTGCCTACACTGATTTAACCTTACCCACCTTGCGCCAAGGAGATCGCGGCAGAAACGTACAATTGTTACAACGCATTCTTCAAGACAATAGTCATCAGCGCCCAGATTTTGGACTTTGGACAGCAGCTCTTGTCACTGCACTAGCAAGTCTCGTCAACTGATGATTTGTTGACACACCTAGTTTGGATGAACGAGTCAAGTTAGTTAGGGCTGTGTTTTCATTTGAGGTACGAGCTGGCGCACATTAATTTCCAGAAATTTACTCTGAAAGAAAAAGCCGAGAAGAATTAGCGATCGGTAATGAATAAACTGACCAAACTAGGATACACCGTTCAATTCCACTAACCACCCATCTCGGTAACACGGCTCAAACAACTTCGTGTAATAAGTGACGAATATATACAAATGATGCACGGTTTGGAAAAAGGTAGTGGTGAGTATAGCGAAGCGTGTCACTACAATTGGGGATATCGGTTAGCACAAATGTCAAAGTGCGATCGCGTCCGGTTATGAGTATCTTCACCGATTTATTTACTAGAAGTATTGACAGCCTCAAGTCAGTGCGATGACAATAGTTTTGAAGATTGGTAGTGGGTAAGGAGGCATTTTGTCAGCTTGCTTTTTTTGTGTTTATCCGCGCTCCTTGCTCTTAGGCGAGCAAGCTTTGATACACGAACGAGTAGAGCTAGTTTTCTCTACAAGCACGATCGCTGCTTGCGCGTACCTAATCTTTAGCTGTTGATCTTCATGTAGCTATAAATTTTTATGTATCAAATGTACTAACCAGAGCATAAAATAGTGAACAGTCTAGGCAGCTGCACAAGCAACGTGCTTCTCGTGAAAGAAGTTTTGCACAACTGTTGGTTGACGCTGCGTGCTTTGTAAATAGCTGCGGACGTTGTCAATCATCTCACTTTTGTTTTTGGCACGTTGTCGCCCTACAGCATTGGCTTTGACATCATGGTTGAGTAATTCGCGTCTGATTCAATTCGGGACTATAAGCGGGCAAGAAAAACAAGCGGATGCGTTCGGAATGCTTTGCTAGCCATTGATGGACTGCACGAGAGCGATGTACCGGATGACCATCGACAATGAGAAAAATCTTCTGCTCACTTTGACGCACCAAGCGACGTAAAAAGTCCAGCATCACTGTAGAATCAAAACGTTGTACAAACAGCTTGAAGCACAACTGGCCACGATTAGTAATCGTTGAAATCATGTTACAACCAAAACGCTGTCCTGTGGCTGGTATGACTGGCGTTTTTCCCACCCGCCCGTAGGAACAACCCGCTTGGTAGTCAGAACGGACACCCATCTCATCGCCCCAATGAATCTCCGCTTTGTCGCATTTAGCCATGCGACAAATTTCTGGGTATTCTGTTTCCAACCATCGCTTCACAGAAGCGTGGATCTTGTTCGTAGGCACGGCGTAATGGTTTTTGTGGTGTAAAGCTCCATTTCTTGAGATAACGCCCCACTGTCCACACCGACACCGATAAATTGAAGCGCTCTGCTAAAAATTGTTGTACCGCTTCGCGCGTCCATAAATAGAAGGGTAAGTTCAGTTGCTCTGGGCATTTCTGCTCCATCAGCCGCACAGCTGTAGCTGCTTGATGGGGAAGTAGCCGCGAACATTTGGGGCGACCTCGCTTTTTGGCTTTTAATGCTTTTGTGCCAACGCTTGCTATGGTTTTCGTCCAATGATGAACTGCTGTGCGCGAAACCTTGAATACACGCGCTGCCTCTGACTTACTCATCCCATTTTCTACTGCATTTACGACTCGATATCGCAAGGCTTCTTGAGCGGATGGTGATAGGTGGCGAGCGTCTTTGAGTTTCATGTTTACAAAGGACGTAGCTACATCTCTTATGTTAACTAATTCACGCTCCGGTTAGTAAATCATCCGAGCTTCAAGAATACATTTGTGAAGCTATTTGGCGAGAAGCCGAGCAGATAAACTTAGCACAATTTGCTCGACAAGCCCAACTTGTCTACAAACTCCTAAACCAGGAAGTCAAACAATCTCGTCAGCGGGGACAGGCATTGCTACGCAAAATTGCTAAAGATCCAATGTCAATCTTGGGTCAGGTACAAGAAATCTTACCACTAGTACAGTCCCATCTGTATGACTATCCTGCACTAAGCGCGATCGCCCAAGCAATGGCAACGACAGAACCGCAAAAGACACTACCACAAATGTCTTCCAAGCAATACGAAGCAGAGTTAATACAACTAGAAGCAGATGAG
>NZ_RSCK01000120.1:3700-6565 GCF_003991895.1 Chroococcidiopsis cubana SAG 39.79 | reverse complement strand
GGCGAGCGTCTTTGAGTTTCATGTTTACAAAGGACGTAGCTACATCTCTTATGTTAACTAATTCACGCTCCGGTTAGTAACTATTACTTACGTTTGTTTGATTAAGCTGAGAACCAGAAACAGAGTGGCGATCGCGTTTTAGGATGACAAATACAAGTCATCTTGACTTTCACGGTCGTGCCTCAGCAAAGTGTGGAATAAACAGCGATATCTTGCCAAGTCCAAGGTTCTGACGCTAGGTCTGCACGCCCACGCTGCCGTAGTTCCGCGCACGGGAATGTACCCAAATCCAGTTAAAGTAGCTGATGACCAAGCGCAAAGTGATCTTTGTCTGCTCCCACAACGCGCGCAAATTTGTTTTGTCGTCGGTGCCATCGTCCTGTCTGCTGTCGTAGGGTACTATTGGTGCGCTCCAAGCGTTGTGTCAAGACTTTGCTGATGTAGTGGTCAACGTCTGAAGATAAAACTCGCCCATATCCTGACCAACCATCCGTACCCCATTCTTTGCACTCAGTCTTGCCCTCAGTACTAGCTACTAACTCAATCACCAAAGAGTCGGTGTGCTTGCCTACACGACCGCATAGAATCAAGCCGCTCAACTGTGCCAAACTCAATCCTATCCAGCAATCTCCGGCTTCGAGTTCATCAGGTAAGCAGTGCCGTTGTTTTTTTCCACAAACGACCACATTTCATCCGCCGCAATGGCATCCGTATCAACATCTTGTACTTCGGCATTGTGAACCAATTGGGCTTTTTGACGCTTAGGCTCGAATCAAACTTACTCCTGTGTTGTAGGACAGTCCACTCACCCGACTAATACCACGTAAGCTGGTTCCTCAAGAGTGCGACTGCAAGACAATTCGCACTTCCTCCTCACTTACTTGCCGACAATAGTAAATTGTGTCAAAGGTGTCGCTAAACGTTTGCTTACAGTTAAGGCAACGATAGCGTTGGCTACCCTTGCTGGTTTTGCCGTGTTTATAGGTCTTATCATGACTACATAGTGGACAAGGCATGGCTTCTTGGAACAGGAGTTATTTTCTTCACCTGTATAATATCAATTCCACGCTTTCCTGACGCACGACCACTTTCACTCACGTTAGCTCGCGTTCAACTCCAGATGAAGTTGTGGTATTCTCCCTCCGAATTAGCTGGTTTGCCAGGGATGCCTGTGGCGCGATCCAACGTAACGAGAAAGGCTCGCTCTGGAGGTTGGCAGTCCCGCGCTCGTCACGCTCGCGGTGGCGGTCGAGAGTATGCTTGCTCTAGCCTACCAGAAGATACGCAAGCAGCTTTGCTTCAAATCGATTCTACAGCTAAGGATTGGGAGAGTAAGTATAACCCTGCTCCATTCGATCGCAAAGGGGATGAGCGAGAATCGCAGCCTCAACAATTAGCTGCCATCGAGAGAATTCAGAATTGTGTGCTTGAAGGGCGATCGCCAACGACTACTAGTAAAACTCTGAAAACTACTGTTTCGAGCAACTCGATCGCGCAACGCGCTGATGCGTGGTTGGAGATTTTGAGAACTTTTGAAACTTGGAGCGAGTCACAAAATTTTGCCACTGCTGTGGAGCGCGATCTAGAGTTCGTTCGCGCCTACAACTTGAAGCAACTGTCAATTGTCAATTCCAACTTGGGTTCGCAATTGTATTCCTACGATTAGCCGTTCTACATTGCGGGTAAAAGAGCGCTGCCGCCGAACGGCAAAGCAATTGAAAGCACTTGGGGGTAACTACGGCAACCGCAAAGGAAAAGGCAAAATCGATGCCAATCCAGCCCTGCAACAAGCAATTGAAACTTGTCTAGCAGCAGGAGGAAAACATTGGGGAGCGAGCCAAATTTATCACATCCTGCTGCTAGAGTTTGGCTATAAACCAGAGGATTTTTCTTTGGGACAATTACGCGCTTGGATACACAAGTTTCGCATCGGAAATCCTCAAAAGTGGGCGATGTACATGGATGCCAGCCGCGCTAAAAGCACAACTCCAGCTTTTGGCTCTCGTTCTCAATCAGTTGTGCGCCCGAATCAAGTTTGGGAAATGGATAGCTTTTGGAACGATATCGTTCTCAAATACAAATGTCCACTAACTGAAACTGTAACAGCCAAACGTTACTCCCTGATTGGCTGCATTGACCTGTTGACGCGGCGGGCATTGTTGTTGCTGTCAGATACCAGCAAGGCAGAAGCTATTTGCCAGTTGTTGGCAACAGCAATGACTAAATGGGGCGTACCAGAAGAAGTCCGCACCGATCGCGGCAAAGAATATCTCAGCCGTCGAGTCAAACGGTTTTTGGAAAACTTAGGTGTGAAAACCAGTCGCTGCTTGCCCAAGCATCCAGAACAGAAAGCCTTTATCGAGCGATTCATTCATACATTTCAACACCGCGATTTACCAAAACTACCTGGATTTGTCGGACATAGCGTGAGTGACCGACAAGCATTGAGAAGCCATCCGGATTGGAATGAAAGAGCGATCGAGATCTTCATGTCACCAGAAGAGTTTCAAACTTGGGCAGAAGCATGGATTGTAGCTTACGAGCAACGAGCGCATGGACGAGCGGGGATTGGTCTAGAAGGTAAATCACCTCTAGAAGTACTAATCGATGCGATCGCCCAAGGATGGCAAAAACAGCAGATTCGTAATCCGCGTGAATTGGATTTTCTGATGATGGCAGCACCAAGCAAAGACGGAATGCGTCGAGTTGGTCGTCAGGGAATTTCGCTTAACGGACGACTTTACGTTGCTGGTGAACTAGGAGACTGGATTGGCAGACGAGTTTACGTTTGCTTTTCACCCCAAGCTCCAATTCGGATCTACGTATATACATCGGCAGATCTTCAAGAATACATTTGTGAAGCAG
>NZ_RSCK01000120.1:3311-3690 GCF_003991895.1 Chroococcidiopsis cubana SAG 39.79 | reverse complement strand
TGCCGAAGGCAAAGGATATTTAGCAGCCCTGACTGATTCCATACAAGAGGAACAGCGTTTCTGCTCGTGGCTGGCTGGAGGTAGAAGCGATCGCCCAATTGCTATCGAGCCAAATCAATTACTCCAAGCAGTGTTCCAACAATGGAAGCAAGGGCTGGAAGTTCTGTTGAGCGAGAGAGAATTTGTCGCTCATTACATTCAACTTCCGGCTGGAAAAGGAACGTTGAGTGCTTTAGCAGAAGATCGACAAGAGCAACAGGATTTCTATCAATGGCTATCTCAGCCAGAAATAGTGGCGACGTAATCCATTTTTAAATGTTATTTCAGATATTTCATGCGACACAAGTTAGTCAAAGTCAAAAACATTATCAGTCTTTCA